>JAAZCB010001192.1 GCA_012513545.1 Clostridiaceae bacterium | reverse complement strand
CCGGAACCTTAATACAATTCTTGAGGTATGCTTTTGTGGGTGGAATTGCAACTCTTGGAGATTTTTTTATTTACCACATGCTTTCTGTTGTAGTCGGAATAAATCCAATAATTTCAAATACTTTTTCGTTTTCGATAGGATTGGTTATAAATTTTTATTTAAGCATAAAGTGGGTTTTCAATCGGGCACAATGTGATTTAAAAAAGGAATTCATGCTTTTTTCGGCAGTTGGCGTCATGGGATTATTGTTCTGTAACCTTATACTTTTTGCTTTGATAAACCTTGGTACATTACACCTGTTAACAGGATTGGAAGGAGATATTATTGATTCCCTGGCAAAAGTTATTGCAACTATTATTGTTCTGTTCTGGAACTTCTTTGCAAGAAAAAAGGTCATACAATTTGGTGAAAGAGAAAGATAATATAATGTTAAAAAGCACAAGACATACATGAAAATTTATTATACACATATACTAAACCTACTATTTTTAAAATACTAAATAGCAGGTTGGTGGAAAATGAATTTTAGAAGGACTATTTTTCTTGTTTGTACTGTTTTTTCAATTGGATTATTTTCAGGTGGGGTACTTATCCTTAGCCAACATAAGGAAGAAAGTAAAAGTGACCTTGAAATAAGGAATAATCCTGTCAAAATAATTAACAGGAATACTGATAATTCAGATGAGATCATAAGTAATGTGAACTTTTTGGTATTAGGCCTTGATGAAGAAGAAACCAGGTCCGATGTGATTACATTAATTAATTACAAACCCAAAACCGGGAAAATGAAAATACTTTCCCTGGCCAGGGACACAAGGGTCAAATTAAACGGAAAGTATATGAAGCTCAATGCCCTTTACGGAAATGGCGGAGAGAAATTGATTATTGAAAAGGTGGAGGAAATAACCGGGCTTGAAATTGATTATTACATGACTTTAAATTTTAAAGGTTTCAGGGAGATCGTGGATACTTTAGGTGGAGTAGAAATAAATGTACCTTTTAATATGAATTATGATGATCCGGAGCAGAATCTTCATATTCATCTGAAAAAAGGCAAACAGACTCTGAATGGCGAAAAGGCAGAGCAATTTGTAAGATATAGGAAGGGTAACCTCAAAGGGCAGGGATATAAAGACGGTGATATTGGAAGAATTAAAACACAGCAGCAGTTTATTCATGAGTTTGTAAAGCAGAAGCTTAAAATGAAATACCTTTTGAAGGCTGATGATATTTTCTACATTTTAAAGGATAATATGAAAACTAATGTGGAGATGGGGAATATAGGGAATTTTGCTAAAATTGTCAGAGGCATTAATACTGAGCAGATACAAAGTTATACACTTCCCGGATATTCATCGTCTATAGATAATCAGTGGTATTATATTTATGACAGGAAAAAAACCCGGGAATTAATTAATAACGAATTTTTGTAGGAAAAGTAGTAACTAATATAGTTTTATGGTTTATAGCAAGTATTGAAGGTGCTGGTATTTAAAGCATAATAAAGGCATTTTAAGCTTATAATATTGCATCTTGCTAAACATAAACCATAAAATGTTTACATAAAAAATATTTCTTCCTATAATATATTAAGGTATTTATTGAATAAAGTATTATAATCCATTAGAACTAATATTAGTTGAGTATATTTACTCATGACTTTCGAGAATTTCAATGCTATAATATTTTATTATAGCCAAGTATTCATATTAAAATTCAATCTGGGGGTTTTCAATGGATCCTGTTACACATGGAATTATAGGTCTGGCAGTTTCAAAGCTTACAGGCAATGAGGTTTCTTTTTCTGATGCAGCTACAGTAAGTCTGGTGGTGGGTTCTGTATTTCCTGATATAGATATAGTATTCCAAAGTTGGGGAGACTATGCCTATCTAAAGAATCATAGAGGCATAACACACTCATTGGTTGGGCTTTGTGTTTCTTCAATTCTCATAGGATGTATAGTCAGTCTGATGTTTTAT
>JAAZCB010001191.1 GCA_012513545.1 Clostridiaceae bacterium | reverse complement strand
TTACCGGAAGACAAAACGCTTATTGCAGACAAAACCTTGCAGCAAAACTCCCAAACAATAGAGGATAAAACACTCGCTGCCGTAAGCATACCGGCAACTGCTGCGAAAGAAACGGGTATAATAAGCGCATCTGCTTTGAACATAAGAGAGGGTGCTGGTACTCAATACAAACAGGTGGGCCAGTTAAGCAAGGGCCAGAGGGTAGAAATCAAGTCACGCAAGGATGGCTGGTATCAGATAGTTGCAGCGGACGGAACTACAGGATGGGCACATGGAAATTATGTTTCAGTAACAAATGTAATTGCATCGAGGGCAGATGAACTAGTTGACAAAACCCTTGTTGTTCCGGAGGATGCTTCAAAACAAAAGGATTCAAATCTGAGATCCGATATTGTGCAATACGCTAAAAAGTATCTGGGTGTAAAATACGTTTATGGGGGAAGCTCTCCCAAAGGTTTTGATTGTTCAGGCTTTGTTTGCTACGTGTTCAATAATTTTGATAAAAAGCTTGAGCGTGTTGCAGCAGATCAGTCAAAGCAGGGAAAAAAGATTTCGAAGTCAGAACTGAAACCGGGGGATCTGGTATTCTTTGATACTAACGGAAATCATAATTATGTAAATCATTCAGGCATATATATTGGTGATGGCAAGTTTATTCATGCTTCATCAGGGAGCTCCAACAAAAAAGTAGTTATTAGCGACCTTACAAGTGGTTTTTATAATGAAAGCTATATGACCGCAAGAAGGATTCTGGATTGATATAGTTATTTAATGCTGCAGCCGGAATGCTTAATTGAAAGAAAAAAGCTGTCGTTGACAAATAATGCTGTTTAAAAGCTCCTTTAATATAAAGGAGCTTTTTTGAGTTCTTTAGAGTTGAGGTGTTTTGTGAAAAGACCGCTTGCTTTTTTTTGCCTGTCTCAAATTGCAGGCATATTGACTGCTAGCTTAACAGATTCATATATATTTGTTCTCGTGTCTTCTGTTGTTGGAGCGCTTATATTACTATCGCTTTTTGGTAATAAGAAGCCGCTTGTATATGGCATTATGGTGCTTTTTTACCTTGCAGGAGCCTTTCATTACTTGTATTACACAAGGGATAATGCCTCCAAATTTGAGGAATTTAACGGCGAACAGGTTGTAGTAAAGGGTTATGTTTACTCTGAACCTGATATTAATAAGCCGAAAATTTCCTACATAATAAAAACCGAAGAGATTTATATAAAGGGTGATTCTGGGAATTCTAAAAAGATAAGCGGTAGAATCTTGTTATCGAAATATATAAGTGATAAGGAAACAATATTTGAACATGGAAAAGAAATAACCCTGTCCGGCCGGCTAAGACTCCCAAAAGGCCGGACAAATCCAGGAGGATTCGATTTCAGAAGATTCTTAAGTCAGGAAGGTGTTTCTGCTACAATTTTTGCAACTGACAGAAACATTAAGCACGGCAGCAGGGTCAGCAGCAATGTATTTGTACAGGCAGGTCTTTTTTTACGAGCAAGGATAATATCAGTAATAAATCAAAGTCTTCCGCCCCAGCAGGCCGGACTGCTAAACGGAATGCTGATTGGCTACAGGGAGGGTCTTAGTGAGGATGTTCAGAATGTATTCAGTGACTCTGGCTTGACTCATATAATGGCAGTTTCAGGTGCCAACATTGCGTTTATTGTTTTTCCTCTGGTTTTTCTTTTTAAGAAGCTCAGACTTGGAAGAACTGTTGCAAATATATTGATAATAGG
>JAAZCB010001190.1 GCA_012513545.1 Clostridiaceae bacterium | reverse complement strand
TTACAGTAATATTAAAAGCATAATTTGTCTGTTCATAAACACATATATCATTTTTAGAAATACGAATTCCATCTGCAACATTATTTCCATCTGCAATAGACTCCAATGGATAATTCTCAAATGCAATAATATGATCGAATAATTTGTTCCCGGCTATAGTCTTGCTATTAATTTCACTCAATGGAACGTACTGATTTTGTTCGAGTTCAAAGGAAGATGCTTGTACTTCCTTTAACAGTTGGAGAACTCTCTTGTTATCTTCAGGATACACTCTTACAGGAAGAGTATTAATAAATAGTCCAATTATTTTTTCTGCACCTTCAAGGTTGGTTGACCTTCCTGAATAAACTGATCCAAATATAACATCCTCACTGTTATTGTAAACCCTGAGCAGCAATGCCCAAACAGTCTGAAATACTGTATTAAGTGTCACACCAGATGAAACAGCAAGAGTTCCAAGCTTATCAGATAATTTATCACCAAGTGTAAAAACATGCTCCTTAACCAAATATTCATCCGTGTTAAACTGAGGACATATACTTGTAATATCATTAACTCCACTTAAATAATTATCCCAATAATCTCCGGATTTCTCTCTATCAAGTGTGCCTAGCCATGTAATGTAATTCTTGTATTGAAACTGCCTGACCGTTTCAGGGTTCTTTCCTTCACAAATTGAGCTATACATACTAAAAAGCTCTTTTATCAATATACCGATACACCATCCATCCATTAATATATGGTGGAAACTCCATACTATCCTGTATTGTGACGAATTGGTTTTCAATATTGATATACGGTTTAATACACCCATTTCAATATCAAAACCCTTTTCCCTGTCTCCGGCAAGGAACTCAGAAATAAATTGTTGTTGTTCTGAATCGTTTTTCGAGGAAATTTCTTCATAATAAACATCCAGACATGGCTCCGATATTACAATCTGTCTTGGGTTTTGAATACCATAATAAATAAACACGGTCTTTAGGGTATCATAACTTTCAAAAACCTTATACAATGCAGTTTTAAAATTGGTTACATTTAAATCTCCATTAATTGTAAACGCTATCTGCTGAAAGTAGGCCCTTGACGCCTTATCCATTATCGAATGAAAAAGCATTCCCTCTTGAGTAGGTGAAAGCGGATAAACAGATACAACACTATTTGACGTTGCTTTTAAAATGGTTTTCACTTCTTCAAAGGATAATGATACATCTCCAATGTCACTTGCTGTTATCTCAACACTGTCTTTATTGTTGCAATAAACAATAATTTCTTTTAAATTATCCAAGTATTTATTTAACATTTCCAGTGCGTTATCTTCAGAATATACGGACTTATTATAGTTAAGCCTCACATGCATTAAGCCTAAAACCACTTTTATGCTTAAATCTATAATATACGGTCTTGTAGTTTTATCGTGGTCAACAGCATCTCCAAAAGATATCGAAGATATCTTAAATACTTCATTTTCCGCTTCTCTTCCCACCTGGCCCAAATAATTAAAACCAATCTGCGGCTCAACTTTCATTTGAGGACAGTTGCTATCCTTATCCGAGGTTATATACCGTAATATTCCATATCCGATCCCTTTGTTAGGTATACGCCGCAAATCTTCTTTCGTTGTTTTAATTAACATACCTATATCTTGAGATTGCGTTTGAAGTAAAACAGGATAAGAACATGTAAACCATCCAACTGTTCTTGTCAAATCGATATCTGCCAATATTTCCTGCCTTCCATGTCCCTCCATATTTATAATACATTTTTCACACCCCAATAGTTCATTTAGTGTTTTAGCCAATGCTGCCAACAATAAATCATTGATTTCAGTATTATACGGTTTGTGTACTGATGTCAATAATATCTCTGTTTCATTTTGAGATAGTGACTTGTCAAAATATCCATAATTCCTATAGGATTTATCAATATCACCTACTTTTTTATACACATCTTGACTATTTTGAACAACCTTGTTCCAATATGGGATTTCATTTTTCACTTGAGTAGTAACAGCATATCTTTCCAATTGTTCAGCCCATTGCTTATATGAACTTGTCTTACTCTGAAGAGAGATTTGTTTGCCACTCGTAGATTGTTCATATACAACACAAAAGTCCTCTAGTATAATTCGCATCGACACTGCATCTATCACTAAATGATGCGCAGCTATAAGCAAATGATCACCACTTGACGTCTTAAACAATCCGATGCTCATCATTGGACCTTTTTCTATGTTTAATCCTGCTTGAATCCTGTTTGCTTCTTCTACTATTTTCTTCTCATAATTATCATCCTCAGAAAAATCATATACAAAAAAGCTTAATGCAGCTTCACTCACATCACGATTATACTGTTCATAATCTTCATTCTTCCTGGAAAAAACAATTCGTAATGCATCATGATGTTTGAGAATCTCCTCAGAATAAATCCGGCATACTCTCTCATCAAAACCATCTTTTCTGAAAAGCATAACAGCTTGATTCCAGTGATTCTTATTTTCAAAATTCTGTTCAAAAAACCACTTTTGTATCGGAGTTAGTGCAAAGCTTCCTCTGACAGCATGGTTATCCTTTGTCAACTTGTCATGCCCGGTCTGTTTCGCCGCATATGCGGATAAACTTCTGATTGTTGGGTATTTGAATATATCTTTCATTTTGACCCTGATATTTGCTTTTTGAAGTCTGGCAATGACCTGCATTGCTTTTATTGAATCCCCTCCTAGATTCAGGAAGTTATCATCATTTCCAATTCTGTCTACCAGTAAAACCTCTCTCCAAACGTCAGCTATCTTTATTTCAGTTTCAGTTGAAGGTTCGACATAATTATTACTGGTCATATCAGGTTTAGGCAATTTTGTTCTGTCAACTTTTCCATTTAGAGTTAACGGTATTTCGTCCAACAAAACATATTTCTGCGGTACCATATAATCAGCAAGCTTTTCTTTAAGTTCAGCAATAATATTATCAATATCAATTACTGTATCTGATGCTGGTATGATATATGCACACAGATACTTGCTGCCGTTTGAATCTTCACGATCAATGACCAGCGCCTGGGATATATCTTCAAGCTCTGTCAGGCAGCCCTCTATTTCACTTGTTTCAATCCTGTATCCACGGATTTTCACCTGATCATCATTTCTTCCGATGAACTCTATTTCTCCTTCATCTGTCCAACGTCCTGTATCACCCGTTTTATAAAGAAATCCGGAAGGCTCAAAAGGATTTTTTATAAATTTCTCCATGGTTAATTCAGCGTTATTCACATAGCCTTTTGCCAAACGATCTCCACCAATATAGATTTCACCTTGTATATTCTTAGGCAAAATATTAAGTTCACTGTCTAAAATAAATACTGTTGTATTATCAAT
>JAAZCB010001189.1 GCA_012513545.1 Clostridiaceae bacterium | reverse complement strand
TATTCTTAAGACTTACATTTGGATCAGAATCCAGTTGGGCTATCAAATATTGACCAACGGTTTGTTTATTAAAATAGAGTTCTTTGCTACGATCACTTATCGAACCAAGATAACCACTTGAGCTGTTTATCTGGCCGTTAATTTTCTGAAGTACAACTGCAAGTTGTTCAAGTTCCATTTTTGCATTAAGCGCTTTAGCCCTCCATTTAAAATTCTCTAGCCTGATTTCCGGACCTTTTGATCCCCTTTTGATACCAACAAGGTTCATGGGTTTTTCACATATAGCCCAGGTTGCTTTCTCGTTTTTATTATATAACTGCTCCTTAAGATCGTTTGTAAGTATTTGAGGATAAAATTCTTTCTGGAAGTTCCAAATTTTGTCAAATTCACTCTGAAGATCCGAGCGATAGAAGTCTGGGAGATATTTTTTACCTGATTGTATCAATTGCAGGCAAAGTTGACCCGGGGTTAAGTTCTCCTCATAAAGCTGCTTTGCAATGCTCATTCCGTCAATAAGCTGACCGTCTTCCTGACCTTTTGCTTTCCTGCTGCTCTTATATCCTCTCTTTTTATTGATCATCAACATTACCCGGGACAATTCCTCCAATGTAATCTCTTCTGTTACTGCTTTTGCGCGTAGCCGGTAGGTTTCGAATGTAGAATAGTTACCTGATTCTGATAAAATTGTTTCATCTGTGATAAACTCATTCTCTTTCAGAATTTCTATCAAGTTTGCGCGACGGAGCTTATAACGCTGAAGGTTACGTCGCATACCACGCTTTAGAGTCCTGTCAGCAGTAGTTGTGATGGATTTTCCTCGTTCAAAGTTTGAAAGTTCATCAACTGTAAGGGGATTAACTCTTACTCCAAGTTTTATAATTGATGATTTTTCAGTTTCATTTTCAGCTTCATTAACTAAAGCCCATCCAATGCTGCTAGTCCCCAGATCCAGTCCAAGAATCTTTTTCATAGTTATTTTTGATTTTCAATTTTATCTATTAATTTTGTTTTACATTCTTAAAGCAATTCACAATAAGGATTATTCCGTTGTGAAAACATTCAGGCTGCCCTCGTCCTATAATTCGGGGGCATTTTTTTATTTACTACAATATCCTGTAAAAAATATTCAGCGTTAATGCTGAGTACTGTCAACTACACATTAAAATTGAGAAAATATTTGCAGAAAAGAAAGTTATATTCTTTTTAGGATAAGTATTATTTGAAATAAAAGATTATGCATCTGAAATGCCAGAACCATTTAGAAACAAATCGGTCAAATATTTTCTTCAATATCTTCAAAATACATAATAACAACAAAGCCCTATGGCTGCATCGCATTGTTTATCTGATAGTTAGACAGAATGTGCCTTGAGTCAATAATAATAGTTAAAGGAGCAAATAATCAACAA
The DNA here is from genome assembly GCA_012513545.1 of Clostridiaceae bacterium. Next base: position 164 of record JAAZCB010001189.1, on the reverse strand, counting down.
AAAAGCTTTGCAGAACAATATTTAGCAATGCCTCAGGTATAAATTCTGCTGGACAATATCCAAACTAATAAAACCATCATATGAGTAAAGCATGCAATTCAGATATCTGCAACCGACAAACCAGAAAAGAGGCATTCCCGTTTAGTTGGCATTTAGACTAATTA
>JAAZCB010001188.1 GCA_012513545.1 Clostridiaceae bacterium | reverse complement strand
TTAGCGAATAAAAATTGAATAAAAACTGATTTTAAAGTTTTTTAAGGGATTTAATGTGCATAAATATTTAAAACAGTTACACTTATCCGATAGATGATCTGATATGGATCTGCAACAGTTCATTGAAGATTTCCTAACTCCGCCGAATATGTATGAATCAATAACAACAGAAAGAGTCATAATAGCACTCACTATGTCCTTTCTAATCAACCTCATAATCTTTGTGATTTACCGTAAAACCTTCAAAGGAGTAATTTACAACAGAGATTTCAATGTAGGACTAGTTCTCACAGGCTTAGTAGTTACTTTAGTCGTGCTACCGATAAGCTCAAACATTGCATTATCACTAGGCATGTTGGGTGCGTTGAGTATTGTTCGTTTCAGAACAGCAATTAAAGACCCAAAAGACATAGTCTTCACATTCTGGACCATAACAGTAGGTATAATCTGCGGAGCAGGACTATACATAATAGCCATAATAGGAGTCCCAATAATCGCCATCATGCTGTACATTTTAGAGCGCGCAAAGATACATGGACCTGAATCTTACCTGTTAGTCAATACATTATACAAACGAAGCGGAAGCAAACGTACAAGCTGCCTTACCAAGACATAAGGTTCGCTCGAGAACAGTAAATGCAGATGGAGTGGAACTAATGGGAGAAGTAAAAATGAATACAAAAGACATCCCACAAGTAGATGAACTATTAAAGATTAAAGGCGTAAAAGACGCCTCAATTGTGAGTTATAGCTCCGATTCAACCTAACAAACCTGTTAAGAAGAGTGAAAAATGACACTCAGACATGAACTAAAATATCAAATTAGCAACTTAGAACATCAAGTTCTAAGAAAGAAACTAAAGGCAATATTGAAGCCTGACCCCCATATGAAACCTAAAAATAGCTATAATGTTAGAACCCTCTATTTTGACGATGTTAATAATTCAGCTTTTTATGAAAAACAAGCAGGCATCTATCAACGAAAAAATATAGGTTGCGCATATACAACCACAATGACACAGTAATAAAATTTGAACGTAAAAGCAAAATCAGCTCACATATTCTAAAAGAAATAGCACTATTAAAAAGGTGGGAAGCAGACAGAATAGTCTCGGAGGACTATAATTTTTTGGCCCATACAGACAATCGTCTCCTAAAAGAATTTTATGTGGAGACTCGCTGTAAACTCATGCACCCAGTTGTTATCGTAGAATATGATAGAGAAGCATATGTGGAACCAATTGGAAATGTAAGGATAACTTTTGATTCAAACTTACGCACAGGGTTTGATTTAAAATCTTTTTTTGATGAATATACACCTATGATAAGTAGTTTAGATCAAACTAACACAATTTTAGAAATCAAATACAACGAGGTTTTACCGGAATATATTAGAGGATTATTTCCCGACACAATCCGTCCTCGCTTAGCTATTGGTAAATTTGTTATATGCAGAAACCAACAAGTTCAACAGAGAGGAATGGTAAGAAGTTAATTTTCAATATTATTAATTACACATTGCTAAACTTAGTAACCATATTAGAAATTGTAAAAGTTCTAGTTGGATTTCCACTTGGTTCATATTTTCCTTCTTGATACACTCCGTCCACAAGTGTACCTGTAGACGACCCACCTAAATAGAAGCGATATTCAGAATCTACAGTAAATAGAGGAGAACAGATTGTGATCGATTGAAACCTCTTAGTCGGTTTAAAAGTAATAATTTCTTCACCATCACTATTTTCAAAATGGATCAGGGTTCCAGCTGACCTTGAAGCCCTTAAATTGATGAGGACCGAGCATTGGGTAGAGGTTTCACTTGTAGACATAGCCATACCAGAACTACCTACCGTTAACAAAAATCCGCCAGTCATCTTAAATGATCCTTCCCAGTCTATTGACCCCTCCATATTTGAAGTAGGCCCATTAACTAAAACATAACCTGAAGTCATTTCCATTGGTCCGTTAATATCAATCCCGTCTCCGGTAGAAGTAACCACGATGTAACCGCCATTAATGTAGAGATGACAATCTCCAGGAACGAAGTTCCATTGACCAGGAGGTCCCCCGGGGCGTCCAGGCTGAAAACCTGAACCATCTTTTCCTCCTGCACCGTTTATTCCGTCATCACTTGAAGTAATGTAGATAGTTCCACCATTAAGCACTATCTCGGTGCTCTCAATTCCTTCATAAGACTTTGTTATTGATATTTCGCCGTCGTTGATTATTATTGATTCATCGCTATGTATTGCATCATCAGCTGTAGACAAAGAAAATGAACCTTGGTTTATGGTACAAATCTTGTTTGAATGAATATTATCGTCGGCTGAATCTATTGTGAAGACTCCACCGTTTATGGTTACGTCAACAGCAGCTTTAATTCCTTTT
>JAAZCB010001187.1 GCA_012513545.1 Clostridiaceae bacterium | reverse complement strand
CCGCCGCTGTCTGTAAGAATAGGTCGGTCCCAGGACATGAAGGAGTGCAATCCTCCCGCTTCCTTTACAATGTCTTCACCGGGCCTCATATAAAGATGGTATGTATTGCTCAGAATAATCTCCGCTTCTATGCTTTTCAGCTCCTCAGGCGACATTCCCTTGACAGTGGCCTGTGTGCCAACTGGCATAAACGCTGGTGTATCAAAGCTTCCGTGAGGGGTATGTACCCTTCCAAGACGGGCTCCGGTCTGCTTGCACTTTTTAATCAACTCATATCTTATAGCACTCATATTTCTCCTTAAAAACTGTAATGTTTATATAATCACTTGATAAACATCGCATCACCAAAACTAAAAAATCTGTATCTTTCCTTAACTGCTTCATTATAGGCTTCCATAACCTTATGATGCCCGGCAAAAGCACTCACAAGCATTATAAGCGTCGATTCCGGGAGATGAAAATTTGTTATCAAGGCATCAACAACCTTAAACTGGTATCCCGGATAAATAAAAATGTCAGTCCAGCCACTTTGTGACTTGACTCTCCCATCGGCTCCGCCTGCTGTTTCAAGAACCCTGCAGCTGGTGGTTCCGACGCCGATAACTCTTTTACCTTTTTCTTTTGCCATGTTAATTTTGCTGCAATCTTCTTCGCTTATTCTATAATACTCACTGTGCATTTTATGCTCAAGAATATTTTCAACCTTTACAGGTCTGAAGGTTCCCAAGCCCACATGAAGAGTGACATAGGCCATGGATACTCCTTTTTCCCCAATTTCCTGCAAAAGCTTGTTTGTAAAATGAAGCCCGGCAGTCGGGGCTGCTGCTGAACCACGATACTTTGAGTATACCGTCTGATATCTTTCTTTGTCCTCCACCTCTTTAGTTATATACGGAGGAAGAGGCAAAACACCGACCCTGTCAAGCACCTGCTCAAATATACCGTCATATTCAAATCTGACAAGCCTGTTTCCTTCCTCAACAATTTCTAATACTTCCGCCTTAAGTTCTCCATTTCCGAATACAAATCTTGTTCCCGGCTTTGCACGTCTCCCAGGCTTTAAAATGACCTCCCAGACATCACCGTTTATTTTTTTTATAAGAACAAACTCAATTTTTCCACCAGTTTCTTCTTTTTCACCCAATAATCTCGCCGGTATTACCCTTGTGTCATTTAAGACCAGGCAGTCACCTTCCTGCAGATATTCTATTACATCCTTAAATATCCTGTGTTTAATATCACCCAAAGCTCTATCCAGCACAAGAAGCCTTGAAAGCTGCCTTTCCTTTGAAGGCTCCTGTGCAATCAGCTCTTGCGGCAGATCATAATAAAAGTCCCTAACTTTCATATTATATAATACACCATTCCGTTAATAAATTATAACACGCCGATTCCATTTAACATGTTGAGTGCATTTTAATTCATCCAAATAAATGAATTCAGTTTTTAATGCACCATATAATTAATGGTTTGCAGCGGATATTAAAGATACTAATATTTTAGCAGAATTAAAACATTTTAAGCTTAAAACATTAGCTCTTGCCTAACATAAACCATATAGATTAATACATGTAGAATAATAACATTAAAATACCCTCCTTTTCAAGATATATT
>JAAZCB010001186.1 GCA_012513545.1 Clostridiaceae bacterium | reverse complement strand
TTTGATAATCAATGCCAATTCTTTGTTTTCATGAATATGCGATATAAAAATGGTCGGCTTAGGATATTTCATAGACTCCCCCTAATATCAGCTTAATTGATTTTATAATCGCATCAACGGACCATCCGGAGCCGTGATATCTTGTTCTTCTATTTGATTAACCAGACAGAAATAATCAAAAAATTCACGAGACTTATCTTGCTGCTCACTTTGAAATGAAACTATATCTTTTAAAATCTGCGCCATTACTACATTGTCAAAATAACGATATCTACCGGACCAGGTCATGTTATTCGGATATCTTTCATTTACATAGTACTTCCAAAAAGGCATTTGCTTGGATTCCTCTGCTGTAAGCTTTATTCTGTAAACCGTATGAGCCGGAATATATCCATCTTCAGATAATCTTCCGATAAAGTTTTCATCCGCCATAAAAAAACCTATTATATATCTTTCCTTTTCAGATGCACCCATATCCTTTGATGTTATAAGGCATGCGCTATTTTGCTGAACTCGAATCAATTTATTTATCTTACCTTTATTGGTACCACTTTTAATTGTTCCGGTAAATATTTTCCAACTAGCAAAAACCATATCCAATTCTTCTGTTTTGCAATTAAAAGCAACCTGCGAGGAGCTATGAATTTTGTGCCTTTTGAATTTTTCTATTCTTAATAAACGCTGTTGCTCTTCAAGCTCAACTGCTTTTTCTTCTTCAATTCGCTGTTCTTCAATTTGTCTCTCTGTTTCTAATTGCTCAAGAATTTTATCCACTGAATCAGATGCCTTTTTATCAACCAATGTTAAATACTTCTCAAATGCATCCGGATAGACAAACTCCTTATTTCCTGATTTAAATTTTACTATCACATAAGCATCACTACAATCAACTATGCTCCCCTTACCAAAGGTTTTATGTGATACTTGTTTATTTATTAAATCCATTTGTATTTCCACCTTCTATGATTCGTTATATCTTTATGTTATCACAATTGTAATATTTTTGCAAATTCAGTTGGTTAAGTTTTGGCAATAAGTTTTAAAAAGGCATTTTTTTGTATTTGTTGGTACCTTCTCATGGTGCCTGGCACCAGGTTCAGGTGCCATGTTATGGTGCCAGGCAAGTTAGGTTTTCAATTGCTTTTTCAGCTTCCTTAATGAAGTCATTTATAACTTCTTGGCAGCTTTTAATTGAAGTTATAACGGACAAGCTTTGACCTGCCTGAATGAGACCCCATTCAACATCCCCTTCCACAGGTGCACTTCTGGCTTTTCCTGCTCTCAATTTACTGAGCTCTTCAGAAGTAGCATTTGCTTTTTCCAACTCAATATACTTATCAGTAGCCTTATTTTTTAGACTCCTGATGGAATGATTAGAAATATAGCCGGTTATTTCGGTTCCCATATCCCCTGCAGCTACAATAGCATTTTTAGCATCTATATGAGCAAGGCATTCTTTTGATGCATAAAACCTTGTTCCTGCTTGAATGCCCGAAGCTCCCATTACTAATGCAGC
>JAAZCB010001185.1 GCA_012513545.1 Clostridiaceae bacterium | reverse complement strand
TTGAAAAATTTGGACTTACGCAGGAACAGACAGAAATCCTCTATAATCTTGAACTCTTAAAAACACAAAATGATATAGAGAAAACAAATATTCCTATCAGTACAGAAAGTGTTGTATCCCTAAAAAAACAGTGGATTGACGAGTGGAAGAAATACATGGAATTAGGGTTCCCAAATTTTGTCGGAAAGAAAGATGCCGTGCTTCACTGGTATGATGAATCGGAGTTGCTCTCAAAGGTAAAAAAAAATAAGCCGGAAAAGCCGTGGCTACGATTGGCATTACTTGAGACCATGATATTTGAGCCGTATTATCCACTGAGCTTGGAAAAAGACAAAAATGGTAAAGACATCCCGAGCAAAAAGTATAATAGTTTACAGAATCCAATCATCGGTTATAAAAAATCCGAAGGTGATAATTTTCTGGACACGCTCTTTCATGATGATTTTTATACACCCGGATACATTAAACGACTGAGAAGTTGTTATAGCAAGGTGATGAGAGAATTAAATGAAGTTCTAAAAATAGCGATAAAAAGTCTGGCCATAACTGCTGGAGTTACAATAGCCGCCATTCTTACAGCAGGAATGTTTGCTCCTGCAATTGCTGTTGCCTTAGTTGGATCAAATTTTGCGGGGCTTGGTGGTGCTGCTTTAACAAGCGCTTGCCTTGCCTATATTGGTGGTGGTGCTATTGCAGCTGGCGGTTTAGGTATGGCCGGTGGGACAATGGCAATTGTTGGCGGCGCTGCTATTTTAGGGGTGGGTGTTGGCGCTGGTGTAGGAGGCGCTGCGGGTGCTGTGAGCATTATGGGCAAGAAGGCAACTATACTTCAATCTGCGAAGTTGATGGTTTCTGTACGAGAAATCTTTTTAAATGATGAGCATGATTTGGCTTATTCCAACAGCATCTACGAGCAGTATGTAAGGAACATAGCTGACATTGAAAAAGGGCTTGTAGAGTTGAAACTCAAAGCAGATACAGCGAGCAAAGAAGAGAAGAAAAAACTTATGATAGAAATTAAGAATGCAGAAGAATCCGTAAATGCGATGAGAATTGCAATGAAGAGTATGCATAAGTTTAAGAGCGCCTTTGAATGCGGAATGGCACAGTGATTCTTTATGTATCCCATTGATTTTTGCTAGAGACTTTTGGGACAAAAATACTGGGGGCTGATAAAAAGGGATATTATTTACTTCGAAAAAAAGGAAGAACTCTAAGTTGAGTGGCTTCAAATTAGGTGTCCGTATAATTAAATCAAAAAAATTATTGATATGTTTCCTCTAACGGTGTTTTTTTAAAATCACCGAGAAACTAGATGAGCCCATTACCCATGAACAGATAGCTGTCATTTTAGAGAAGTATAACAAAGTAACATGTTTCGCTCTGCCGAAGGTTCATGAAGAAAAATCCTTTGAAGTTAGTGATATAATCAGTGACTATGCAAGGGATGCTGTACTTTGCCGCTTCGTGGAGTTGATGACTTCTGTTGACACCATCACGTGAGGCTAAATAATCAATAGCTCCTGCAGACGGATATACTGCGAAAAGGTATGTTCGATACCGGAGTGATATAGAAACAAACACGGAGCCGGCTCTCTATTCTGAGGGCAGGCTTCTTGCGTGTATGTTCGGGTGTGGAATAACAATACATATAAATAAAAAATACGCAGGATAAAGAAAAATATATATAAGGCTAAGAATTATCAAAATTATGTCTTTACAGACGAAAACTGCATGGGGAAAGTAGTTTAATTTACTTTCTTAGCATTATATGAGAATCACAGATTTTCTTTAGTAGTTAATAGTGATGAGGAATTGATTGAATATTTGTGTATTAGGAATCTCAATATGGAATGGAAAGGAAGCCAAGAGTATTGTAATTGCCATCTCCCTAATAGTATAATAATAGAAAGTTATGGACATATATCTGTAAATAATGACCATAGTAAAGGGGGATAAATTCATAGAAAAGCATCAAGAAATTCAACGACTGATGTGTTTACCCAAAATAGGCTGAAAAATAAATTGGATAAGTAAAATAATAAGTAGAGGAGTATCGATAATGCCATTACCAAAACAAGATAAAAGCTATTCATATGTAGATTACTTAACCTGGAACGAAAACGAAAGATGGGAAATAATTGATGGTGTACCATACATGCATGCAGCACCGTCAAGGATACACCAGGAAATTCTTATGGAAATATCAAAACAGTTTGCGATATATCTAACCGGTAAACCTTGTAGGATATACCCCGCGCCATTCTGTGTAAGACTGGATGGCAAGAAGGATGATGAAGAGAAAAATGTGGTAGAACCGGATATTACTATTGTCTGTGACAGCTCCAAGCTGGATGAAAGAGGCTGTAAAGGTTCTCCCGATATGATAATTGAAATAATATCACCATCATCTGCGAAGTTCGACAGGTTTGTAAAATTCAACAAGTATGAAAAAGCAGGAGTTAAAGTTTATTGGGTTGTTGAGCCGGAACAGAAGCTAGTAAGCATATTTACATTACAGTCAAACGGCAGATATGGCAGGCCGGAAATGTATACAGATGAAGATAAGATAACGGTTTCAATTTTCCCCGACCTTGAAATTGATTTAAAATCAGTATTTGATAAGATGTAATTGATTGAAGAGGCAAAGGACAGCTGCAAAGTAAGAGGTTGTGCTCTTACGAACACTTGCCTTGCCATACAACGGTTATATTGCTTCCTTTACCTGGAGTAGATTCAATAAGAAATTCAGCTCCAATTGCTTCGCACCGTTCTCTCATTATTCCGATTCCCAAATGTTCGCCTGTTACCTGATTGGGGTCAAAACCACGTCCATCGTCGCTTATTGACAATTCATACCGGGTATTTCCTGAAAGTTCATCACATGAAGTTACAAGGCAAACAGAAACCTTTGAAGCCCCGGAGTGTTTTGAAATATTGTTCAGAGCTTCCTGTGTTATTCTGTATAATACAATTTTTAAATCTACAGGTATGTTGTTGCAGTTGTCAATGTTAACGGATATGGGAATTCTTGCCCTACCCGTCATGGCTTCGGTTAACTGTCTGAACAATTCCTCCAGACTTGCTTCAACTAGTGTTGCAGGTCGGAGTTCAAGCAAAAGAGTACGCATTTCGGCCAGTGCTCCTCTGGTCAACTGCTTTAGTTCTTCCAAACGCTTCATACCTTCTGTCTGATTTTTTTCCCAGATCTTTGGCAGTACCTCGGCAATAAGACTTGAGGAGAACAGGGTTTGGGTAACAGAGTCGTGTAGGTCCCTTGCGAGTCTGTTTCGTTCGGCAGCAACTGCCATCTTTTCAGCCTGGGTTCTTAATCTGGCATTATCAATTGCCAGCGCAGCCTGGTCTGCAAATGTGGCAGCAAGGCTAATTTGTTCATCTGTGAAATTTCTTTGAAGTCCAGGGGATTTGGTCGACTTCTTAAAATATAGAACAATACTACCGTATACTTCATCCTTGCAAATGAGAGGGACAGCCAGCAAACCGTTAAAATTGCTGTAGAGCAATTTCTGTTGGAGAGAAAGCTCATCTGAGCTTATTAATCTGTCATAAAGCTCAGGAATATTGTAAATGGCCACAGGTTTCCTTTTTAGAATTGTCTCACCAATGGCTCCGGAATTCAAAGGAACAGTTTTGAGTTCAAGAAGTTCCTTTGGAAGGCCACAGGATGCGCGTAATTCCAATACAGCATCTTCTTTGCTCAGTTGATAAAGTGAGCCTGCGTCGGTGTTCATTAGGCGTGCTGCTTCGCATACTATAAAACTAAGTATTTCATTCAAAGGCCTGTTGGAATTCAACACTGCAAGTATGTCCCTCAGACCTTCTGCGACAATGCGTCTATTATGGTCAACCTCATGCAGTCTCTGTTCCTCTTCGTACATTCTTGCATTTTCTACACCTATGACTGCACTTGAGGCAAGCATATTCAGTATATGTTCATCATCAGTGGAAAACTCATGGTTGATCCTGTTGATTACCGAAATGACTCCAACCAACCTGGAACCGGCTGTAAGTGGAACATTCAGATATGTTTTTTCGCCGTTATTTCCGGTGATTTGCGAATACGTATCAGGGTTTACCGGATAATTATCAAACATATCGAACGAACCGGCTGCAAAATTGTCGTCAAACAGATGTTTATCAATAGGAATTCGATAGTCTGGAATTTTAATACTATATTTTCCTGAGAATGCCGAAATTACAAGTTCATCTCCATCAACCAGGAATACCATAGTTGATATCGCTTTTGTCAACCTCCTTGCCTCATCGGCAATCAGTTTAAGAACATCTTCAAGGTTAAGCCGGCTTGTAATTGCCTGTTGTATTGACAGCATTGTTTTCATTTCGTCAGCTCTTTTTACTGTTTCCTTGTACAGACTGATATTCTCAAATTCAATAGCTGCCTGATTTGCAAAGGCTAGCCCGTATTCAGCATCCTGGAGGGTATAGTACCCAGCCTGGGTGTGATCTATAGTTAGAACTCCAATAACTTTGTTTTTTATAATTAACGGAATTCCCATCCAGGATCTGGAGTCCTTGAGCACAGTATCAAGATAGTTTGAAATAAATTTTCTTAATTCTTGTGATAATGAGGTATTATCGTATATGTCATTAATAATTACAGTTTTCTTTCTGATAATAATATCTGTTCCTATTATATTATTCCTGTAAGTTAAATTGCAGTTCTCTTCCTCTGCTTTTGAAAGAGAACTTCTGTGTGCAAGCAGTTTGACAAATTCGCCTTCAACAAGGAATATTTTAGCACCATGATAATCGATAATGGTTTTCAGACGGTCAAGTATTGACTCCATCAGGGGCCTGATTTCCACAATTGATGAAATAAGGTTTGAAACATCAAGAAGCGTTGTAAGAAGTTTTGAACGCTGTTCAAGTTGATTTTCCATGCCTTTGTGCTTTTCTGATTCCAGCCCAAAATTCATAAGGGTTATCCTCCATTAGGTATCTGATGTTTTTATATGATTTATTAATAAAAATATAAATTTATTAGTTCAATCCTTTATTAAAGTATATTTTGACGAAGTCTGTTTGTCAATTTGTACTTCGGTTAATGCTTTATTGACTAAAAATATTAGGCTTTATGAATCAGTTGGGTTTATATAAATTACGAAAAGATTTTTAATTGAACAGGAATTTAAGAAAAACAATAATAGACTGGATTATTACAGGCAAAAAGCTGTCTGACAAGGTTCGAACTATAGCATATCTTCAGGTGGAGACTCTGGTTCTCCACCTGAAGACTAAGGTAAGCTATTATTCATCTTTTATTTGTCTTTATCCCTGATTTCAACCCTTCTTATTTTCCCGCTGATAGTCTTGGGAAGTTCAGTAACAAATTCAATTATTCTGGGATATTTGTAAGGGGCCGTAACTTTTTTAACATGTTCCTGAAGTTCTTTTACAAGGTTGTCGCCAGGTGTGTAATTCTTTGTTAATACAACGGTAGCCTTTACAACCTGGCCTCTATCTGGGTCAGGTACTGCAGTGATGGCACATTCCAATACGGCAGGGTGTTCCAAAAGTGCGCTTTCAACCTCAAAAGGTCCTATTCTGTAGCCTGAACTCTTTATTACATCATCTGCCCGACCAACAAACCAGTAGTAACCGTCCTCGTCTT
>JAAZCB010001184.1 GCA_012513545.1 Clostridiaceae bacterium | reverse complement strand
TTGGAAATACCAGGATAAGTTTCAATGTACCCGGCAGCACGGCAGTGATAGTTCAGCAAAGCGACTATTACCCTTATGGGATGACACATAAGCCACAGGCTGTAACAACCAGTGATAACAGGTACCTCTATAACGGAAAAGAATTACAGAATAATCTTTTAGGCGGGGTGAATCTTGACTGGTATGATTATGGTGCGAGGTTTTATGATCCACAGATTGGACGCTTTACCACTGTTGACCCGCTGGCGGAGAAGTACAGGAGGTGGTCTCCTTATAACTATGCTGTAAATAATCCTATCAGGTTTATTGATCCTGATGGAATGGACGTTTACGAGGTTTCACATAAAGGAAGGGTTGAAAGAGTAGAAGATAATTCAGAAAGAGATATAGTTTATAGCTTAAATATAAAAGGCGAAAGATTAAATAGTAGAGAGTATGAATTTGGAACTATCCAAAATTTATCTTCTGCAAGGGAAGGTTCTTATAATTACTATGTTGTAGAGGTTAAAGGTGATGTCCAAGCGAAAGACCTTTTTGAATTTTTTTCAACTCCTGAAAATTTTGGATTAAAAGCAGGGCAGAATATTGAATGGGGTAGATTTCTTACTGGAGAAGCAGGGGAGAGTGGTAAAAATTTTCTAACAACTTCACAAGAGTTAATTAGTGAAAAGGCCAGTTCATATTTATTTGATAATCAATTAAAGTACGGATACTCTATAAGAGGGTACGATCACAATCACCCCAATGATAATCCACACCCATCTGGAACTGGCGCAGAAAATGGGGATATTCCGGTAATGAAAAAATGGAAGAATGAAGGGAACATTCTTCCGAATGCGCAATTTAGAATTTTCACTCCCGGTTTAAGTAAAAAATACAATCCTTATACAGAAGATTACCTTATTCCAATGCCAGAAGTTTCAGTTAGTATAAAGAGATAAAATAAAAAATGAAGTACTTAACATATATGATGACTATTGCACTTACTTTGTTAAGTTGCGGAAATCGAAATAACAATTCTTTAGTTAATGTCCCCCCAAAAAGTGCTGATGACGACGCAATCAAAATAAAAGATGTTAATCATTTAAGTTATAATAATAATGAAATTGATACAAATAGTATAACACTTTCAGAATTTATACTTGTCAACTCTGATTTTGATTGTTTATTGGATTCTTCAATAACAGAATATAATAGATGTGAAAAAATGGAGAGTGGTTATCATTTCAATATAATAATAGGTGATGCAAAAATTAAAGAGCGTTCAGGTGTGAAAAGTTTATATATGTGCAGATCATATTACAAAGATTCTGTGTCAAAGGGTTACGGTTTTTTTTATTACAAGGATTATCTATTTGTTTTGGAAGGGAAACGGTTGGAAGACATATTTAGAAAAACAAATAAATCAAAAGCATTTATATTTAAACAAGAACCAGTTACGACTTTTGATCCACCACGGTGGTTATTTTATTTCTGGAATAAAGAATTTTATTTTGCAGACAGTGCTCCATGTGGCGGTTAAAATGAGGTTAATCGGGATGGTATGATTACGGCGCTAGGATGTACGATCCGCAGATCGGGAGGTTCCATACACAAGACAGATTTGCTGAGAAACACTGGGATTTCTCTCCTTATCAGTATGCTGCTAATAATCCTATTCTCTTTATCGATGTAAACGGGGATTCTTTGAATGTTGCACAATTGAGAGATTACGATTCTGATGCTAATAATGCTCTTAATTCGGATTTACAAGCAAAAACAGGGTTAACATTAACTACTAATGAAAATGGTAATGTCACATATGCAACAAATGAGAAAGGTAAGGCAATAGTATCTAGAGACGAAAATGGGAAGAAAATTGGTAGTAGAGCAGCAAGAAATTCATTAACAAAAATAATTGACTCTGATGCTACCATATCGGTAGGAGGAACCTCTGGACTAACAAGAACAGACATGGACGGTGCAGACCCTAATTTAATATTATTTAATCCACAACAAACACAGGATGCAATGAACAACACATCCAGTGATATGAATAGCACAACAAATGGGTATGCATTGACTTTCTTTCATGAAGTAGGGCATACTGCTTATGGAGGTGCTGGCCAAGATCCTCCATTTGTACCAGGACAGGATTCATATACAATGCCAGGGCGACAAGAAAGACTACCAAACAGAATTAGAAGGCAAATGGGTAGTGATTATGGGCGAAGGTCTTCATATACTTCTTATCCTGTAAAAAGTGCTGGGCAAAATTATTTTCCATGGAGCAGAAAGTCTTTAAGACAACTACAAAAAGGAAATGCTCCAACACAAAAATATATTATACAACCTTGGGGAAACTAGAAGAACATGAAAAGTATTATTCTAACAATATTTGTATTAAGCTTTAACATAGCAGCCAATAGCCAAGTAGAGAATACTATCTATAAAAAGATTATTGATGATTATGTGCTTAAATTGCGGCCACCCAACATTGATTATAAATTGAAAACTACACTTACAGTACTAGAGAAACCTGTTTATATGGATACACTTAATATTGATGATTATAACAGGTTTAAAACAAAGTATGAAAAACTTGATAAGCAAACGTTTTTAGACTTTATAAATAAAGCTCAAGAGAACGTGCAATTTGAGAAAATTAGTATCCCTAACTTTGATTTTATAGCACTTAAAAGAGACTCCGTGCCAAAACACAACGAACTTATATTAAAGTATCCATATTGGGTTTATTCAATCTTGGAGTTTTCTAATATTGGTTTTAATGAAGAAAAAGACCAGGCATTAGTATATTATGGTTTTAATTCGGGTCCAGGTGTTGGAGGCGGAGTTTATATTGTTTTTGAAAAGAAAAAAAATAAATGGAAGGAAAAAGCGGTTATCCCAGCATGGGCAGCATAGGCACTGTAAAACTTATAAATAAAGAACCCGGCAAGTCCGGGTTTTTTGCTATAATAATGTTTGCAATTTAGTTTTCGTAATAAATGTATCGAGAAAGGTGTAAATTGAATTAGTCAAGACTTAATCTGACAGTTAGGGATTAAACTATATTTGAAATTAGTAAAAAACAAATAAATGTTTAATCCACAAAACTGTCAGAAATGAATACAGAAGTAAAATTAATCAAAAACAAGTTAGGACTATTAAATCTCGCCGAAGAACTTGGCAATGTATTATATACTGCTCCGAATTAAGATTTCTGGTTAAGGTTGTATTCGACACCTTTAAAGTGCATTAGAATTGCAGAAGAGGAGGTGTCGGATAATCAATTTGAAGTCAGTATTTATTGTGTGGTGCCATCTTCCCGGGGCGTTACCCGGGCTATTGGATGTTGACACCTCCGGTGTCAGGAATAAGAATATACTCCAGCCTTGGGAGATGGAATTCCAATATAACCCCTGGTTTTCCAGTAACCCCGGTACTGCCAGGTAATGATAATGGTAATAAAACCAACCCAACTATAAGGGATGCTTTTCCAATAGCCCCGGTT
>JAAZCB010001183.1 GCA_012513545.1 Clostridiaceae bacterium | reverse complement strand
ATTTTTGAGCTTGAGGAAAAGCTGAGCGGGAATTTTGTACTTATGTCCACACCGGTAGCCTACCTTGCAAGCTCTTTGAAAAGCAAGGTGACAATACTGACGAGTCTCAGCAGCAACAGTTGGGTTCCGAGAAGCGTAAAGGAAATAACGAACATTCATGTGCTTACTAAGACCTGGGATATCGGTAATATATATACAGAAGAAATTGAAGAAAAGAACCAGAAGCATTACCTTGCAGTTTTACTGAGGGCAGTTTTCAAAAGGTGCGCAGAGAAGCTTATTACCTTTGAGTCGTTGCTTTCTTCGAACGGTTATGAAAATGATGGTATTCTGGTAGATTATTTTGAAGAAATATTTTCTTAAAGGAGTTGGAAATGGGGCTTAGAAAAGGGCAGAAGGAGCTTGTTGAGCAGTATAGGGGCGGATTTTGCGCTGTTCCTGCTATACCGGGCGGCGGAAAGACACACTGTTTGTCGCTGTGGGCGGCAGAGATGATAAGCAATGGACTTCACAAGCCTGGTAAAATACTTATAGTGACTTATATGAACAGTGCTGTAAATAATTTTAAGCAGCGCATATCTTCGGAGCTCCAGAGGAGAGGAATTACAGGGACAAGGGATTATTCTGTTTCTACCATACATGGACTATGCCTTCAGATTATAAAAGAGAAGCCCGACCATATCATTACCAGTGAAGAGTTCGGCATCATTGATGAGGTCGATAAGATACGCCTTATTTCAGGAGCTATTGATGAGTGGAAGAGATATAACGAAAGGGAATTCCGGCTTTATATCGATGAGACCAACTTAAGCTCGGGCAAGCTGGGAGGGGTATACAAAAACTGGCAGGACAGGCTTTGCAGTATAATGCTTTCAGTCATTGGGGATTTCAAGACAAGGGGTATAGACCCGAACGAAGCTGTGGAAAAATGCAGGGAACTGGGTGAAGACTCAATGCTCTATTGGGCTTCCCACATATACGGGATATACGACAAAAAGCTTAAGATGACGGGATATCTTGATTTTGATGATATGCTTTACAATGCCAGAAAAATGCTTTCGGAGGATTCACACCTGCTCTTAAAGTACCGCAGTAAGTACACCTTTGTATGTGAGGATGAGGCACAGGACTCAAACCTGATTCAGAGCGAAATACTGACAATGATCTCAAACGGAAACCTTTTAAGGGTCGGAGACAGCAACCAGGCCATATGCGGAAGCTTTACAAGCAGTGATTTCACTCTTTTTAAGAGTTTTTGCGAGAGTCCGTCCACTACTATTTATAATATTACGCAATCAAGCAGGAACACGGAAGACATTATAAATCTGGCAAACTATTTTGTTAAATATGTCAGGGAGAGGCATCCGGTTGCCGAGTGCCGTGAGGCACTTCTGCCACAGTATATTGAGCCAGTGGAGGAGGGGGATGAAAGGCCTAACCCTGTAATCCCGGAATACGGAATCAAAGCTGGAATTTTCACCTCATGGGATACCGAGGCTGAGGCTGTTATAAAACAAGCCAGGCATATTCTGAAAAAATATCCTGATAAAACTATTGCCATACTCGTGCCGTCCTCGTGGAAAATGAATACTGTCATAAACCTTCTCGAGGCTGGTAATACTCCTTTTGAACAGCTTGATAACACCTCAAACGAGCGGAACCGTACATTGAGGAAGCTTGGAAGGGTTATAGACTTTATTGCTCTTCCTGAGAGCGGAGTGAAGTTTCTTGATATGATGAATGAATGCTTTCTTACAGCTAATTACGATGAAGACTTGAAAGATAACGGAACTGAAGGGACACCAAAAGTTAAGGGGCAGAAGGAACTTATATCCGGATTTCTCAGTAAGTACCCGACAGAAAAGCTTTTGTATCCTTCAGGCGGGGAAATTGAGACCTCTGATATCCCAAAAGAACTCATTAGCACACAAATATGGGCTGATTTTGCAAGCAGCCTTGAGTTGGTCAGGGAAATATTGGAATTCCCAAACACTATTGTTGAGAAGTTAATACTTTTTATATCGGAGAAGCTGAAGTTTGACAGGGAGGAACGGGCAATAGCCCAGAAGGTTGCAGGAGATGTAAGATACCTGATGGGACAGGACCCTCATTGGAAGCTTGCGGACCTTGCGCTGGAACTCCTCCGGCCGAAGAACATGTTTAACTTCTTTGCAGGGGTTGTATGGGACTTAAAAGGTTATGAACCAAAGCCGGGGGTTGTGACTGTTGCTACATATCATAAATCAAAGGGCCTGGAGTGGGATATTGTTTTCCTGACGGGACTAAACAACTCGGATTTTCCTGTCAGGCTTGAGGATAAATTTATAGGTGAATACTGGTTCCTGAAGGAAGGATACAAGAATCCGAAGGCCATAATCAAGGCTGAGATGGAAAGAGTTTTTGATGGAGTGACAAATAGGGATTCCATACTTGAAGCAAAGCTTGAGACGGTGGCAGAAAG
The DNA here is from genome assembly GCA_012513545.1 of Clostridiaceae bacterium. The sequence goes on along the minus strand of JAAZCB010001183.1, from coordinate 2,287 downwards.
GGCAAGGCTTTTGTATGTGGGTATCACAAGGGCAAAGGAGTATTTGTTTTTGTCTTCCTATATACAGAATAAAGGCAAAAAGGGCGAGGTATTGCCCTCGGAATATATAATCGAATTGAAAAAATATATCGAGGGGGTTGATAACAAGTGACCGATTTGCGGTTTGCAGATTATTTTTTGTTTACACAGCATTCGCTGGACACCTTTTACAAGTGCCCGCTGAAATTTAAGAAAAGATACATGGAAAACCTGAAGTGGGATAGCTTCCCGGACGATGAGGTAAAGAAGAGCCTTGAGCTGGGCAGTAATTTTCATCTGCTGGCGTACAGGTACTTTATGGGTATTGATACAGGCCTTACAGAAGATATAGAGGGCTTCCTGGAGCTGAGGAACTGGATGGAGGCCCTGATGCAGACTTTTCCGAAAGTTAAGGGGCATAGCTATTATCCTGAGCATAAAATAAGAATGTCAAGAGACCTTCTACGGCTTGAAGCGAATATAGACCTTATCGTAATCAAGGGAGATAACATCGACATATGGGATTGGAAAACACATGGAAACAGCAAAGCCAAAAAGGCTAAAAGGGAAGCAGCAGTGAGCCTGAAGCACAAAGAGAGCCTTCAGACCATAGTGTATATGTTTGTTCTTATGGAGCAGTGCGAAAGATTATTCGGGAGGAAATTTGAACCTGGTAATATCAGAATGTGTTACTGGCAGCCTGATCCTCCCTTGGTATTAACTGAAATCATCTACAGCAGCAGTATGCATGGGAATTTCAAAGAGATTCTTGAGGAGAAAATAAAAGGTATACTGTCCTATGACTATAAAACCTTTGATAAGAGCTTGTTCCAAAAGAGCTGTAAATACTGCGAGTTTAACTGGTTTTGCAATAATGAAAGGGTGGATTTTGAAGCGGTCAAGGAAGATGAGGATTTCCTGGAAGAACTGGATTGGGAAGGTATTGAGGAGTTGACTTAGCATTGAATGTCAAAGTAAGTATTCTGAATCGTGATATAAAAATTTCACAAGAAATTATTGAGGCTGCGGGGAGCGACGAACTGCTCGCAAGGATTTTCTTTAACAGGGGCTTCAAAGATCCGGAAACAATACGCCAGATGCTGGATGAAAGGTTTTATAAGCCTACTCTTACAAGCGAGTTTCCTTCTATAGACAGCGCAGTTGATATAATTTCAAAAGCTATTGATGGTAACAAAAAAATATGCGTATACGGCGACTACGATGTGGATGGTGTTACCAGTACCGCTATCCTTGTTGAGTGCCTCGGGATTTTTACCGGGGAGGTTGTTTATCATGTTCCCGATCGCTTTACCGAAGGCTATGGAATGAACGAGGAGGTTATCAGGAGGCTTCATTCAGAGGGTATTTCTCTGATAATAACCTGTGACTGCGGTATTTCCAATATCAATGAAATAAATACGGCAAAAGAGCTTGGGATAAGTGTAATACTTACTGACCATCACACCATCCCGGCGCAGTTGCCGAAGGCGGATGTTATACTGAATCCGAAACTGCTTGAGGATGGACATAGAGCAAGGAATATTTCCGGGTGTGGCATGGCGTATTTTCTGTGCCTTGCATTATTAAAAAGCAGGGGTATGGAGGAGAGGGCAGAGGAGGGCCTGGACTTGCTTGCATTATCCCTTATTGCCGATGTAGTGAGCCTTAACGGTGAGAACAGATATCTTTTGAAGAAAGCTCTGCCAAGACTTTTTAATACCAAAAGGGTGGGACTTAAAAAGCTGTTTGATATTGCCGGGAAGAACGGAGAACTAAGCACGGAAGAGGATGTTGCATTCCAGATAGCACCCAGGATTAATGCGGCAGGAAGGATGGAGTCGGCCAGGCTTCCGGTTGAACTCCTGCTTTGTAAAAATCCGGATGATGCACGGAGGATGGCTGAAAAAATCGATTTTCTCAATATGGAAAGAAAAAGTGTCCAGCAGAGAATTATAGATGAAGCAATACAAATGGTTGAGACGAGGAAGAAGAACAAGACTGTTCTGGTGCTGTTTGGTGAGTTCTGGCATCACGGAATAATCGGAATAGCAGCGGGCAGAATATGTGAACTTTATAAAAAGCCTGCAATACTGCTTTCAATGAAAGAGGATGGCTGTACGGTAGTTGGTTCTGCCAGGTCGGTTGAAGAAATTAATATCTATGAGCTGATTGTAAAATGCAGCAAGAGGCTTATAAAGTTCGGAGGCCATTCACAGGCTGCCGGTTTATCACTAAAAAAGGAAGACATGGAGGCTTTTACAAGAGAGCT
>JAAZCB010001182.1 GCA_012513545.1 Clostridiaceae bacterium | reverse complement strand
TGACACTGGTAGTATGGACCAACCTGACATTATTAAAAATCAGGTTGAAATAAAAACCGAGGAAACTTGCAAGGGGAGCAGAACTTCTGACTCCTAGAATATAAATCCTCTTAGCTGCTAAAATACTTTCAACAATATTGTCAAAGCTTTTTTGATCAATTTCTTCAAGGGTTGCCTTTATTTTATCCATATCCGATTGCAGGACATTTTTCAGTATATTCTCATCACTCATTCTGTTAGAGGTAACTTGAATTCTCTGAACAGCTGTAAGTTTGCTTTTTATAAGCTCCCTTAAGACCTTCTGCAGCTTCGGGTATCCATCGTAACCTATTTCATTGGCAAACCTTACAACCGTAGATTCACTGACACCAACTTCTTCTCCAAGCTTGGCAGCAGTCATGAATGCTGCCTTGTCATAGTGGTTTATAATATAGTTTGCAATAAGTTTCTGACCTTTACTGAACCCAGGTATACTGGATTGAATATTTTTTATCAAATCAATGTTTTTGCTTTCCATATCTTATCCCCTTATCTTTAAAAGTATCTTATCCGTTTTATAAACCTGATAATTATTACAGCTGTTTATCACATGAATAAATGAATCCTGAAAAGCACTAAGTTTCATATATTGAAACTGTCATTTTTCTATCTTTTTTACTAAGTCCAAAAATAAGATTTTTTTCCTTTAGATTTTTATTTAAGAAATCAACAATCCTGTATAGTTCTATATTACTTTCAACTTCAATTGTAGCCTTCAGCTCCAATTTATCTTCAGGTACCATAACTTACCTCCATTATAACTGTTACTATTAATATTACATTTTTGCAGGATAAAAATCAAGTTAATGCATTTTTAATTGTATATATTTTTCTTTTTATTACAAATACTAAATCATTAATATATTGTGAGCAGTTGTGCGAAAAGGTGGCTTAATGATACAAATTGATGATGCCGGAAGCGGAAGTTTTGTTGGTGGTACATGTATTGGAGTATACAGGCCCCATACAAATGAATACTATTTTGATATAATTCCTGTTGAGCTTTATAATAAAGATAACTTCAGCAGCAAATACTATCTTAATGCGGTTGTTGAAATTACGGCTAATGCCTTTAATGCTTTAAACGTACATAAAAATGAAACAATCGAAATTTGCAGGGGCTATATGTTCGAGCAACTTGGTAAATGGCTTGACAATGAGGGCTTTTGCTGGTATAGAACCCAAATATGCGGACGGCTTCAGGAGGTAGTTGAAAAGAATTTCTCACTTTATACCATAAGCTTGGGGGTACCTGAGACATATATAAAGTATACAAAATATCCATTTCATTTCCATAAGCTTTTACGATGGCTTTTTGCAGATTTTGAAAACAGGATTTCCTTATGTAAAACCGGATGGAAAAGCTGGAGTAAATATGAAGGAATAAAGCCGGTTATTTTCGAAGGGATCATGAAACAAACAAACACTTTTTGTTTAAATTGCGGCAAGCACATAAGAAAAAACAGTAAAATTAATATACTGCGCTTTTATAGCAACCAGGAGCAATTCGTATATCTTCATAAGGAATGTAAAAAGACCTGACGGATACGCCAGGTCTTTTTAAAATGCTATTCTATATGGAAACCTGTATTTTATACCGGATGAACCCTGTTTTCATAATCAACCATATCAGGGTCAATCTTGTACTTCTGGGCCTTTCTGTACTGGAAGAACTTTTCTGCTACCTGAGGAAACAACGCGTATGAGAGTATATCTTCATCCTGTTCCAGGTATTCCTTCATTTGATTCTTTATACTTTGAAGCTCAGGTCCTATAAGGTCTGCCGGCCTGCAGGTAATAGGTTTTTCATCTTTGAGTATCTTCTTCTGTATTTCAGGATTAACCTGTGCCGGTGTTTTACCATACTCACCTTTAACAAGGGCCTTTGATTCCTTCGGTACCATTTTATATCTTTCACCCGTTACAACATTTAAAACAGCCTGAGTACCAACAATCTGACTTGTAGGAGTAACAAGAGGAGGATATCCGAAATCTTCCCTAACCCTTGGTACTTCCTTCAGAACTTCCTCGTATTTGTCAACAGCGTTAGACTGCTTAAGTTGTGATACAAGGTTTGACAGCATTCCGCCAGGCACCTGGTATATCAAAGTATTAACATCAACACCCATTACCTTAACATCCAAAAGTCCGCTCTGGATATAGCTTTCTTTTATAGGTCTGAAGTAATCTGATATTTCACTGAGTTTTTCAAGACTAAGTCCTGTATCAAATTCAGTATCCTTAAGAGTTGCAACCAATGGTTCTGTTGGTGGCTGGGATGTACCCATAGCCATTGGTGAAATCGCACAGTCGACTATATCACACCCGGCTTCAATTGCCTTGAGGTAAGTCATTGAAGCAACACCACTTGTGTAGTGTGTATGAAGCTGAATAGGAACCTTAACGTTTTCCTTGAGTGCTTTTATAAGCTCATATGCCGCATACGGAATCAAAAGCCCTGCCATATCCTTAACGCATATTGAATCTGCACCCATTTCAACAAGCCTTTTTGCATCCTTTACAAAAAGATCAAGGTTATGAACAGGACTTATCGTATAGCATACTGTAGCCTGTGCATGCCCTTTTTCCTTGTTGCATGCCTTTATAGCGGTTTCAATATTTCTCGGATCATTTAAAGCATCAAATATTCTTATAATATCCATTCCGTTGGCTATAGCCTTCTGAACAAAGTATGTTACAACATCATCAGCGTAATGCTTATAGCCCAATAGATTCTGTCCCCTTAAAAGCATTTGAAGCTTTGTTTTCTTAACATGTTTTCTTATTGTTCTTAATCTCTCCCAGGGGTCTTCATTCAAGAATCTGAGACATGAGTCAAAGGTAGCACCACCCCAGGCCTCCAAAGAATTGTAACCTATATCGTCAAGCTTTTCCAAAATGGGTACCATATCCT
>JAAZCB010001181.1 GCA_012513545.1 Clostridiaceae bacterium | reverse complement strand
TAAACTCGGGGAAGTCTTAATAAATTGTCACGTTGTGAGTTATCTGGTTTTGATTTAACATATTTCTCACCTTTGCTACTAGTTGCCGGGATACAATCAGGATATGGAGAGATATCAACTTGAATAGTACCAGGGTGCTTCTGCAAATGGTCATGTATAATTGCTTTTTTATAAAAACCGTCATTGGCTGAACCGGAAAGATAAATCTCGTCAATCTCGACCAAGTTGTTTGAACTGCCGCAGCCCGGCTTCATTTTGATTTTTGTCGCCTTCATAATCAATATACCTCGTAATAATTTAATATCTATGTAAACTGCAAAAAGAAAACACAAAAAAGTATCGCTACCCTCCTTAAATGGATTTGAAAGGTACGGCAGCTTGAAACCGAGTCATTTTAATGTTACAATCACAATGATATAGATATGGTAACTGTTTACTCAGTTGCTACCACCGCAGGACTTTAATGGGCAAACATTAAAGTCCTGTTTTCGTTTCGCAGGAATTTTAATTTGAAATTAAGATTTATTATTTTTCATAATTCTAACATTGAAATTCCAACAAATCAATTGTTTTTATTTAATACATTACAAATAACTATTTAAACAAAAATAAAAATTGACAATTAAATTCTTATAGTATAAAGTTGTTTGTGTCAGATATTTATTCATGTATCTGTGGATTGAAACGTTTAAATAGTTTATTTTGTAAAGGTATTTATTAAGATGGAGATACAATCATTTGTATCTCCATTCTTAACTTATTTCATAAAAATTGGAGCAAATTATAGAATTGAATCACATATGATGGAAAAGTATACAAACAAGGGATATAATGGGAAGTAACGGGAGGGGTGCGCTTTGGATAAAGAGATGATCGCCCATGTACGTAGAAATGAAGATGGGACTTGGGCTTCGCCGCAAAGCCTTATCAAACATCTTGAAGGTACGTCCCTAATAACGCGGGATAACGCATACAAATTTACTTCAGCCGCTTGGGGGAAGGTATTGGGTCTTGCTCACGACATCGGTAAAGGAAGGGCAGTCTGGCAGAAGTATCTCAAAGATAAAAGCGGCTATGGCTATGACGAAGATGCTCATTTGGAAGGTAAACCGGGTAAAATGCCTCATGCTATTCAGGGAGCGAAGTTGGTTGAAGAAATATTTGGTAATGAAATCGGGAGAATCCTGGCCTATTGCATTGCAGGTCACCATGCGGGATTACCGGATTGGTCGCCGGCGGAAGGGTCCGGGTTAGCTTCCCTAGAGTTTCAGGAGGCGCGGGTCAAAGATTGGAAAGAGATCGATATGTCGTTGGCTGATATCTTGCGATCGGCTCCGCCGTTGCAGACTCCCTGGGAATTTACCCCCGGTCTTGACTTATCTCTATGGATAAGAATGCTCTATTCCTGTGTGGTTGACGCGGATTTTTTGGATACGGAAGCATATATGGATCAGGATAAAATGGAGCAGCGGGGGAACTATTGCACAATTGAGAAACTGCTCAAAAGGTTTAATCAATACATAGTTAGCTTAGAGCAGGGCGCAAAGGAAACAGATGTAAATAAAATCAGAACGGGTATAAGAAACAAATGCGTGCAAATGGCGAACGAAGCTCAGGGCATATTTTCGCTATCTGTTCCAACCGGTGGGGGGAAAACGCTTTCAACATTGGCATTTGGTTTAGAACATGCGAAAAAGCATAAGCTTGACCGTATTATTTATGTTGTTCCGTATACAAGTATCATCGAACAAAATGCAGATGTATTCCGAGCCGCAGTTGGCGATGATCAGGTTGTGGAACATCATTCCAGTATAGACATTGAAGATTTAACTCCAAAATCCAGGTTGGCTGCTGAGAATTGGGATGCACCAATCATTGTTACTACCACAGTTCAATTCTTTGAATCATTATTCGCTGCAAAAACAAGTCGTTGCCGCAAACTTCACAATATTTGTCGCTCGGTCGTTATTTTGGATGAAGCACAATTACTGCCGGTGGAGTATTTGGAACCAATTCTTGAAACCATGCAGTTATTGGCAGATCATTATCATGTGAGCTTTGTTATTTCGACCGCCACTCAACCAGCATTTGAAAATCGAATTACCAATGGAGAACAATTCAAAGGTTTAAAAAATGTCCGGGAAATAATGGGCGATGAAAATGAAGTAATAAGGTTATATCAATTACTTAAGAGAAACGAAGTTTGCTTTCCTGAAGATATTAAAGTCACATCAAATTGGGAACAGATCGCGGAAGAATTATCTTCTTTAAAGCAGGTTTTGTGTATCGTATCCGATCGCAAAAGTTGTCGTGAATTACACAATTTGATGCCGAAAGGAACGTATCATCTATCAGCTTTGATGTGTGGACAGCATCGAAGTGAAATAATCAAAAAAATCAAAGAAAAGCTGAATCAAGATGAAACAGTGAGAGTTATCAGTACCCAATTGGTTGAAGCAGGAGTTGATCTTGATTTCCCGGTAGTATATAGAGCTATGGCTGGTTTGGATTCAATTGCTCAAGCAGCTGGGCGTTGTAACAGAGAAGGGAAAATGCCTGATATGGGTAAAGTAAAAGTTTTTATCCCGCCGAGGAAAGCTCCGCCAGGCATTCTACGCAAAGCTGCGGATACGGCTGTTGATATAATGGTTAGTCAAACCGATCCCCTTGCATATCATACCTTTGAAAAATATTTTGCAGATTTATATTGGAAAGCCCATTCGCTTGACTCAAAAAATATTGTTCAGTTATTAGATCCAAATAAAAATGATCCACAGGAGTTTAGTATTTTTTTCAGAACCGCTGCTGATAGATTCAAAATTATTGATGATTCACAAATAAAAACAGTTTTTGTCCGCTACGGTGAAGGAGATAAATTGATTGATCAGCTAAAATGGAAAGGCCCTGACCGTTGGCTGCTGAGGAGATTGCAGAGGTACTCAGTGAATGTCTTTAATGATATTTTCTATCAAATGCTCAAACGAGGGTCTCTAGAAGAAATTCAGCCTAATATTTTTGCCACTACATCAAGCAGTGAGTATTCCAATGAGATAGGTCTATTGATTGATACCTCATTTGAACCTGAAAGCTATATTTTTTAGAAAGGAGTTGATTAAAGTTGCATAACTGGTGTTTAGAAGTCTGGGGGGATTATGCCTGTTTTACCCGTCCCGAAATGAAGGTTGAGCGAGTGAGCTACGATGTAATGACTCCATCAGCAGCACGAGCAATTTTCGAAGCGATTTTATGGAAACCAGCGATTCGATGGAATGTAACCAAAATCGAGGTGCTTAATCCAATCAAATGGATCTCCGTTAGACGAAATGAAGTTGGTAAAATTATACCTGCCCCCACAGCCAAGCAGATGGAAGGAGTACTTGGGGCGCCAATGGGACTGTTTATTGAGGATGAACGCCAGCAGAGGGCTGGGCTATTCCTAAGAGATGTCAGATATCGGATTTATGGGTATTTTGAGTTTATTCCACCACATGAACGCAAAACAAATCAATCAGTTTCAACGGAAGTCTGGGCTGACCAGCAAGAAGAGAAGGAAAATACAAAAAAAGACGAGTCAGCTGCCAAGTATGCTGCCATGTTCGAACGACGCGCTAAAAAAGGTCAGTGCTTTCACCGGCCTTATTTAGGCTGCCGCGAATTTGCCTGTGATTTTCGATTAGTTGATCAACAAGCAGACCCGGCTGAGCCAATTAAGGAGACCAAGGATCTGGGCTACATGCTGTATGACATGAATTTCGAAGAAAATATCAATGATCCCAGTCCCATGTTTTTCCGTGCCAGAATTGAAAATGGAGTTATTAATACTGATCGAAGGGAGGTGGAGATTAGAGGATGATATTACAGGCTTTAAAAGAGTATTATGACCGGAGGGTTGAAGAAGCAGACAGTGATATAGCACCAGAAGGATTTGAAAAAAAGGAATTACAATTTCTAATTGTTATTAATGAAAATGGTGATTTCATAAACATTGAGGATACTAGAGAAATGATTGGGAACAAATTAGTAGGAAAGTCATTTCTGCTTCCAAGGTCAAAAGGGAGAAGCGGTAGTAAAAGTTATGAAACAACATTCCTCCTTTGGGATCACATCGGTTATGTTCTCGGTCTTCCTGTCAGCGATAATAAATCATCTAAGCAGCATCAAACTTGGTTAGATTCGCTTAAACGACTTCCGGAAGATTTATTAGAAGATGCCGGAGTAAGAGCCATGATTCAGTTTTATAAAAATAATGAGGTTGAAAAAGCAAAAGCTTCTCCCATGGTTACGGAATGTTTAAGAGCTACTCAATGTAATATGTCTTTTAAATTAATTAACGATATACCTGTTCCATGCAGAAATACAGTTAAGGATTATGTTAAAAAAAGCCTTAGGTTAAGTGGAGATGATGAAGAGAGTTCAGGAAAAACAGGATATTGTTTAGTGACAGGTGAAAGCGGAATAATTGCTCGTACTCATGGAAGAACTCCAATTGATAAAGATACAAAATGTTTAGTTGGTTTTCAAAAAAACAGTGGGTATGACTCATATGGAAAAGAGCAGGGATATAATGCACCAATAATAAAATCAACAGAATTTTCATATGTAACAGCGCTTAATACGTTACTTAAATCTCCAAATCAACGCATTCAAATTGGCGATGCTTCTACTGTTTTCTGGTCAGAGAAAAAGACTTCATTTGAAAACGAATTTTCCTTCTTTTTTAAAGAGCCTAATAAGGACGACCCTGCTGCAGGAACGCAAAAAATTAAATCATTGTACGAATCACTTAATACCGGTGCTTTTGTTGAAGAGGACGGTGATACCAATTTTTATATACTCGGACTTGCTCCCAACGCTGCACGCATATCAGTACGGTTTTGGCAGGTAGGAAAAATATCAGATTTTGCATCCCGCATCAAACAGTATTTCGACGACTTTGCCATTGTAAAATCACCAAAAGAACCAGAGTTTTATTCTATTTGGCGCATTCTGTTGAATATCTCCACACAAGATAAGAGTGAGAATATCCCTCCTAATCTTTCCGGTGAATTTATGCGTTCGATACTGGATGGGACCCCTTACCCAGCAACTTTATTACAGGCGTGTCTGCGCAGAATCAAAAGTGACACTGAAGGCCGGGTTAAACCAGTTCGGGCAGCTTTAATAAAAGCATATTTAAACCGCTATTATCAGTTTTATCCCAACACAAATCATAAGGAGGTAAGTATGGAATTGGATAAGAATCAACCGTCTATTGGTTACCAGTTAGGCAGACTATTTGCTGTTCTGGAAAAGATTCAGGAAGAAGCGAATCCGAGTCTGAATGCAACTATCAGAGAAAGGTACTATGGGGCTGCCTGCGCTACACCAGTAACCGTATTTACTAATTTGCTCAGACTTAAAAATCATCATCTTGCCAAAATGGACAACAGAGGACGGGTTATAAATTTTGAACGGCTGCTCGGTGAAATAATGAGCCATCTAACAGACTTCCCCGCTCATCTGGATTTGCATGAACAGGGTCGCTTTGCGATTGGTTATTATCATCAAAGACAAGCATTTTTTACATCTTATAAGGCTGAGACCGAAGAAAACAATTAAAGATAGAGAGGAAGAGTGAGAACATGAGTAATGTAAATGATATTCAGAACAGGTATGACTTTATATTGTACTTTGATATTAAAGACGGGAATCCCAATGGGGATCCAGATGCCGGCAATCTGCCACGGGTAGATGCAGAATCAGGTCATGGATTAGTTACGGACGTATGTCTGAAAAGAAAGGTAAGAAATTACGTTGCTTTAAAGAATGAGGAAAAACCTCCTCATGCTATTTTTATTAAGGAAAAAGCAATTTTAAATAACAGGATTGATGAGGCATATATCAGTTTAGGCATTGATTTGACAGCTGCATCAGCCGATGGCAAAAAACGCAATAAAGCCGGTCAAGGCCAGGGTAAAGAAATCGATCAGGCTAAAATGTTTATGTGTAAAAATTTTTATGATATAAGAACTTTTGGTGCTGTGTTATCAACCGGAGCAAATGCTGGACAGGTTCGCGGTCCTGTACAATTTACCTTTGGACGTTCTGTAGATCCTATTGTTGCCTTGGAACATAGTATCACTCGAATGGCGGTTGCTACTGAGGCAGAAGCCGAGAAACAGGGCGGCGACAATCGTACCATGGGCCGTAAATTTACCGTGCCATATGGTCTTTATCGTGCACATGGCTTTGTCTCAGCACCGCTTGCCAATCAGACCGGTTTTTCGACCGATGATTTGGAGCTTCTTTGGGAAACTCTTCAGAATATGTTTGAACATGACCGCTCAGCCGCAAGAGGATTGATGGGAACTAGAAAACTTATCATATTTGAGCATGAATCCAAGATGGGGAATGCTCCTGTTCAGAAATTGTTTGATGCTGTTACTGCTCATAAAATCGATGAAAACAAACCGGCAAGAGATTTCAGCGATTATAAGATTTCTATTAATGAAGATACAATTCCTCAAGGTGTGAAAGTTCTTGAATTACTCTAGAATTTATCAGGAAGACCAGCTTCTCCCCCTGTCCGGTCTCCAGCACATTGCCTTTTGTGAACGGCAGTGGGCACTGATCCATATTGAGCAGCAATGGGACGAGAACCAACGGACAGCGGAAGGACGGGT
>JAAZCB010001180.1 GCA_012513545.1 Clostridiaceae bacterium | reverse complement strand
TACGATAAAGAGGACTGCAGCCAGGATCGAGATGCTCAGGCAGGAAAAGGAACAAATACTAAGGCAGGAGCAGGATACTGAAATAGAGCTTTCAAAATACATTAAGGAACTCGAACAGATTGAAGAAGACATTGCGCAAACAAAAAGAGTTATTGCCGAATACCAGGAGAAACACAAAGAGGGCCAGTCTGTGCGTGATGCACTGCATACAGATATAACCGATTACAAGATTTCGGTAAATTCCATTAAGGAGAGTATGGAAGGTGTAAAGGAAGCCCTTGAGAGAATAACAAACGAACGGAACAGCCTTGTAAAGAGCCTTGATAGGAAGAAAACGGAAAGAGAAAAAAGCTCAGAAGAAATTAAGTCAATCGATGACAAAAATCAAGGCCTTATGCATATGATAAAAGGTTTTGAAGAAGAAAAAGCAGGCAAGACCTTTGAAATAGATCGTATTTCCGAGGAAAGGAAAGTAATTGAGGAAGAGTCGGCTGGTTTCATCAGCCAGATAACTGAAGCAAATAAGAACATTCTGCTTCTTCAGGAAGAATACAGCAGGCTTGAGGTAAAGAAAGCAAGGATAGAGTCTGACATGGAAGCTATTCAGAACAGGATGTGGGACGAGTACGAGCTCACATTTACCAATGCTCTTGAGCTTAAAAAGGATATAGGAGGTATAGCACAGGCTCAAAAGAGAATCAATGAAATAAGAAACGAGATCAGGGAACTTGGTCCTGTTAATGTTGCAGCAATAGAGGAGTACATTAAAACAAAAGAACGGTTTGAGTTTATGTCGGTGCAGAGAAATGACATGGAACAGGCTCAGGAAAAGCTTCATAAGATAATATCAGAAATGACTTCGATTATGAAACGCCAGTTTATGGAACAGTTCAAGCTGATAAACGACAATTTTAATATGGTGTTTAAAGAGCTTTTTGAAGGAGGACGAGCTGAGCTGATACTGGTTGACAAGGAAAATGTTCTTGAGAGCGGTATTGAAATTGAAGTTCAGCCCCCGGGTAAAAAGCTTCAGAACCTTATGCTGCTATCGGGTGGGGAAAGAGCATTCACAGCAATTGCACTGCTTTTTGCAATATTAAGATTGAATCCCACACCGTTTTGTGTACTCGATGAAATAGAAGCAGCCCTTGATGATGCAAATGTATATAAATTTGCTCAGTATTTAAAGAAGTATTCTCATGTGACGCAGTTTGCAGTTATTACTCATAGAAAGGGTACCATGGAAGCATGTGATACTCTTTATGGAGTAACTATGCAGGAGCATGGGGTGTCAAAGGTAGTATCCCTGAAAATGGGAGAAAAAGTAGGTTAGTTTTGTTTTGAATTTATGTAATAAGCATAAGGAACGGAGGATTATTGAATGGGTTTTTTTGACAGGTTAAAAGAAGGACTGAAAAAGACAAAGAATACAATTACAGAAAGAATAGATAAAGTGTTGGTGTCCTTTGGGAAAATTGACGAGGAGTTGTTTGAGGAACTTGAAGAGATTCTGATAACCTCAGATGTCGGTATTGATACCAGCTTGAAAATTATCGAAGACTTGAAAAAGAAAGTTAAGGACAACAAGGTTATTGACCCTTTGAAGGTTAAGGAGCTATTAAAGGAAGAGTTAAGTGAAATATTAGGCAGGGGAAATTCAGAGTTAAACCTTGGGACGAGCCCTAGTGTAATACTTGTGGTGGGGGTTAACGGGGTTGGAAAAACAACCTCAATAGGTAAAATAGCAAATCTTCTAAAGAGTAGAGGAAAGAAGGTTGTGTTGGCAGCAGGAGATACCTTTAGAGCTGCTGCTATTGACCAGCTTGAAATATGGGCAGACAGGGTTGGGGTTGATCTTATAAAGCACGATGAGGGGGCAGATCCCGCCGCAGTAATATTTGATGCAGTGCAGTCAGTCAAAGCCAGGAAGGCGGATGTCTTGATATGCGATACTGCAGGAAGACTCCATACAAAGAAGAATCTGATGGAGGAGCTTAAGAAGGTATACAGGATAATCGAGCGTGAGCTGCCGGGGGCGTCCCGTGAGATATTGCTTGTTTTGGATGCAACAACAGGGCAAAACGCAATATCACAGGCCAAAACCTTTGGAGAAGCGGCCGAGGTAACCGGAATCGTATTGACCAAGCTTGATGGAACTGCAAAGGGAGGCATTATAATTGCGGTAGCCTCCGAATTAAATATACCTGTAAAGCTGATTGGAGTGGGAGAACAGATAGATGACCTTCAGAGGTTTGATGCTAAGGAGTTTTCGGAAGCATTGTTTTCTTGAGGTTTATATTATTGTCAAGGTTTAAGTTCCTTTCCATTTTGATAACTTATTGTTTATAACAGTTATTAATGATGCCAATAATTAAATTCGCTGCTTGGGTTATGGGAGAATGAAGGATGCTTAGTGATAAGGCAAAGGTATTGTGGGACTATCTTCACATGGGACACACACTTATAATGTCGGACGTTATCATTGTAGCGGGAAGCCATGATACCAGGGTTGCCAGGAGAGGTGCAGAGCTTTATCTTGAAGGCTATGCTCCGCTGATTCTTTTTTCAGGAGGCCTGGGCAAACTTACAAGGAATTTGTGGAGCAGGGCTGAAGCCATTGTATTTTCAGAGATAGCTACAAGCATGGGTGTACCTGAAGAAGCTGTCCTGATTGAAGATAAATCTTCCAATACTGGTGAAAATGTATTATTTTCTAAAAAACTGATTGAAGATAGAGGCATAGGAATAAAAAGAATTATCGCAGTTAACAAGCCCTATATGGAAAGAAGAATGTATTCAACCTTCAAAAGACTCTGGCCGGATGCGGATATAATAGCGGCATCACCACAAATAGGCTTTGAGGAGTATATGGAGATTTACTCAAAGGGGGAGCTTTCAAAAGACGAAATTATTTCCATAATGGTTGGAGATTTGCAGCGCATAAAGTTGTATCCCAGTATAGGCTACCAGATTCCGCAGGAAATACCTGATGTTGTGTGGAAGGCTTTCGAGGAGCTTGTAAAAATGGGTTATACGAAGCACTTGATTAAAGCTTGATAAAGCTCTTATAATTTTGCTGCCTAACACTTTAATTTACAACCAATTAAAGTGTTAGGCAGCGCTTGTCTTTAATAGAAAATAAATTACCTTCGGTGCTCAAAAAGGTCAATTGCTCCAAGAACAATATGAGCCAGTCCAAATCCCGCTACACCCCAGGCTATTTTTTTAGATACCGGACTTAAAGAAAACCCTGTAGCTGTTACAACTGTTCCGAGAACTGTAGGAATCATACCTTCGCGAATTTTCATCTGGATAACCTCCTATTCGTGTTTACTCCTGTTTTTTAAAACTAAAGCTTATAATTAAGAATATTTAAAACATGTGGAAGAACATGTATTTCTACAAGTAAAATATTTATGAAGCGACATATCTATTGTGTGCATATTATTTTTTTTAATGTTAAGAAAAAAAAGATAGCCGGATTAAAATCTGGCCAATTATGAAACGTGCTATATATTTGTAAAAAATTCTATGCGTTTGTAGAACATAACTGAGTTATTAATTTGGAAGCCTTGTTATTCTCTAGAATCGAATTTCTCAGTCTTATAGCCGTTTTGATTTTGTTAACGAGTATAAGCCTGTTTAGTTTATCGAGCGGCTTTATAATATAGTCAAAAACATTGTATTCAAGCGCTTTTTCAATATTTTCCGAAGTGTCATCGCTAGAGGTCACTATTACGGGGATTTCTTTAAAGTAGACGGTTTTTGAGAATTCTTTCAAAAACTCAAAACCATCCATTACAGGCATAATAAGATCAAGAAGAATAAGGTCGATATCCCTGCTGGAAACAAGCTCTAAAGCTTCTCTTCCGTTCTGAGCCGAAATTATATTATATCTTTCGCTATACAGATAATTCCTGATTATTGCATTATCCAATACATTATCATCAGTAACTAAAATTGTACTTAACATAATACGACTCCTTTTAGTAGAATAATAGCTTTCTATATAAATATTATTCTATTAATGAAGAAAAAAGCCTTTGGAAAATAGTGTAATATTATTATTAAGTTTATGTGATTTTTTAGATACGTAGTACCAATGTAACTAAAAAAATTGTATAATATGTTTTTAGAGGTGAGAAATCAGCAGTTGCTATACATGAACATATATAGCATTAAGTCATAAAAATACTTTATATAATTTATGGTTTATAGCGGGATAATAATGATACTAATGTTTTAAGCAGTATAAAGGCATTAAAGCTTAGAATATTAGCTCTTGCTATACATAAACCATATAGTGCCCGGAGGTGAAGGCATTAACTATGAGTGAATTCGAAAGGGAATTGGTTGAAAGGGCAAAGACGGGTGATGTGGAAGCATTTGAGCAGCTAATTGAGGGGTGCGAGAAGAAAGTATTCAACATAGCGTTTAGGATGATTGCCAATTATGAAGACGCTAAAGAAGTTGCCCAGGAGGTTTTTATAAGGGCATTTAAATCAATATCCAAATTTAAAGGAGATTCACTTTTTTCTACGTGGATATATAAGATAACAACAAACGTTTGTCTGGACGAAATTCGAAAAAGAAAGAATAAAAAAATTATTTCTCTTGCTGAAGAAATAGAAATAGACGGAAACGAAGTTAAACGTCAGATAAGGGATGAAGGACCAGGTCCTGAAAGCGAAGCGGAGAGTAATGAGGTAAAAAAAGCTGTAATAGATTCGATAAATTCTTTACCTGAGGACTATAAAACGGTTATTGTACTTAGGGATATCCATGGATTTAGTTACGAGGAAATAGCCAAATTCATAAATTGTCCGGAAGGAACAGTCAAATCAAGGATAAACCGGGCAAGACAGAGTTTAAAAAATATTTTGCAAAAGAGAAAGGAACTTTTAAATGAGGATTACGTCAAATAATATAGAAAGGAGGGGATGGAGTTGAAAAACTGCAATGAGGTCAAAGAATTAATTTCTATGTATATAGACAACGAACTTGATGAAATGGACAGAAAAAACGTTGAAAAACATGTTGAATCCTGTACGGAATGCAAAAATGAACTTGAAGACTTAAGAAAGATGGTTAATTTTCTAGGGTCTTTTGATGAAGTTGATCTTCCAAGCGATTTTAAGGAAACCCTCCACGAAAAGCTTGTTAATAACAAAGAAAAAATGCAAAACAGGAACAGGTTTCTACTTATTAGCAATAACAAATACTTCAGAGCTGTCACATCAGTTGCTGCGGTCATTTTAATTATTTTTATGGCAAGAGGGCTTACTAACATTAAAATGCAAAACACGCCGCTTCAATTAGCTTCCGGGAAAGCAAATAAAAGCGCTTTAAATAATGAAAATGCTGAGAATAATGTGTTATTTAATGGTGAAGGTGACGTGGCTTATGGAAGAAAATTTTTTAGTGATAATGTTCAAAATTCAGAACTGGCAGGTGGGGCAGTTGAAAATAAAAAAGCTGACAATGAATTGGCTAAACTAAAACCTGAAGTAAGTTTGTTTTTCAAAAGCGATTTGGAGGATAATCAGGAAATTACAGCAGGAGATAGTGGCAGTGGTAATGAAAAAGCTTTAGAAAGAAGTGCAGCGTCTGCGAAGCCTCCCCAAAATGATCAGGTTGTTATCACCTCGGGAGCAGGCTTGGAGGAAGGGGTTAATGCTGCATCGACCATGACTGTAGTTGAAAGTACAGATATAGTTATTAAGTCTGCCGGCGATGGTCAGGAGCTGGATAAAATAAAGAGTATTGCTGCACTTTATGAGGTTGAGTTGATCCCTATTGAGCCTGAAGGCAGTGATAATTTTGTTAAAAGTACTGACAGAGGCAATATCAAGCTTAGTTTCACGGTGGAAAACCAGAATTACGATAAATTTATTAATGAATTGAAGCAAAACTACAGTGAAAATATTTTAATAAATGATATACCAGTTGACTCTAATGAACCTTCAAGCAGTGATGAAAGTCTTAATATTAGTGGTAAGGGTATTTCCTATAATTCAGATAACAAGGAGAAAGCTGTTGATATAAAGGGACCGGAAATACCATACTCTGAGGAATTAAAGGCAAGGGATAAAGAGTATAAAACAGGTATAATAGTTATAGAATAACAGTTTGGTTCAGAGATCTCACGTTTTGTTGAAGGTGGGATCTTTTTTTGAGCGGAAATATTCAAAAAGAAGGAAATTGTAAACAATTGCCGAATTATTTATTAGTGTTAAATTTTTTACATTGGATTTATGACCCCTGATATATTGTATAATTCAATAGCTTGGAAATATAAAGGGAGGGAACGCCTTGGAAGCATCTAATTTTTCTGACGGAGTATTAATTGAGATAGGTGAAATTAAGAGAGTTGAAAGCGAGCATCTTAAAATTTTTAATAGTGGTACTGTTATGAGTATAAAATATCAATCAGTTTTTGAACCTGTTCTTTCAGTGATTCAAAAAGTGGAAGGAAACAGGATTTACTTCAAACTTCCGCATATGTTTCTAAAGCATAATGTTTTAGAGGGTGACCACGTTGAGTGCCATATTCTAACAGAGAATTTTGAGTATGTTATATACTCTGTCATCAGTGCATTTGAAATAAATAACTATATACTCGTTGAGGCAATTGCTGAAAAAATTAAAAGATTTGAAAATACCAGAAAGACCAAAAGGTATCTTGTAAGTTTCCCTGCTACTATTTTTTATAAGGGGTATGAAAAGGACTTCTATGCAGTAATAAAAAATATAAGTATTAATGGTATGGGAGCAATTTTTAAAGAAGAATTGCAATTAAATACTCCGATCGATGTTATAGTTCATGCATTGATCGAGGATGGACATAATTTAAGGTTTAAGTCAAGAATAGTCAGGATAACCAAGAGAGAGCTTTACAATGAATATGGTCTGGAAATTACTGAAATAAACAAAGACAATAAAAACATTCTTGAAAAATTAATTTTCAGACTCGAGAGTGATGAAGCCGAGTTTGTTTCATGGGAACTCAGGTAGTTCTGTCAGTGTTATTGCCAAAAAATAAGGTCTTTATAATTCATAAGCTCTATACATTAAAAAAACAGTTGTTTACGACTGTTTTTTTTTTGTGTAAAATATAAATAGCGTAAAAATGCCTGTAAGAACATATGCTGCTATGGATTTATTTAATGCGGAGTGTGCTTGATTTGTTTTATAAAATAATTGTAAAGGTGATGGTTACAAATGACAATTAATGCTGTTGTAGATAGGATAGAAAACGGCTTTGCCATATTATTGCCCCGGGAGATAGATATTGAAATCAGTATTCCTGTTGATGAAGACACAAATTATATAAAAGGGGATGTTATTTCTTTAGAAATCGATAATGACGGTACAGTTAAAAACGCTGGATAAATAATGTTAAATTTGAAATGATATTAATATACTTTTTTGAGAGGAACCATAATGAATAAGGAAAAGTTAATGGTCATAGATGGAAACAGCATTTTGAACCGGGCTTTTTATGGTCTTCAGGGTCAAAATCTTCTTTCCACCTCGGATGGTACTATTACCAACGCTGTTTACGGATTTATCAACATACTTTACAAGTACATGGAAGAGGAGAATCCAACATATATAGGTGTAGCTTTTGACCTTAAGGCGCCTACGTTCAGGCACGAAAAATTCGAAGGTTACAAAGCAAAAAGAAAAGGTATGCCTGAGGAGTTAAGGGGACAGGTTCCCATTATAAAGGAAGTTCTTGATGCGATGAACATAAAAAGGCTTGAGATGGAAGGCTATGAGGCAGACGACATTTTAGGCTCTATATCATTATGCTCGGAGGAAAAAGGAATTGAGGTAGTATTAGTTACCGGAGACAGGGATGCATTCCAGCTTGTAAGCAGCACGACCAGGGTGAAAATGCCGAGAACAAAGGGTGGCAGGACTGAGACGGAGGAGTATGATTTAGATAGTATTGTGAGGGAGTATGGCATTAATCCCGGGCAGTTTATCGACGTCAAGGCATTGATGGGAGATGCTTCGGACAATATACCCGGAGTTCCCGGTATAGGAGAAAAAACAGCTCTTGAACTGATAAAAGAATTCAATACCCTTGATAACCTTTATGATTCAATTTCTGAGGTCAAGAAAAAAGGTGTCAGGGAAAAATTGGAGAACAACAGGGAGCTGGCGTTTTTGAGCAGGGAATTGGCCACAATTGTCAGAAACATGCCAAAGTTGTGTGAATTTGATGAACTCAAACGCCGGGAAATCAACAGGGAGAAAACTTATGAACTCTTTAACAGGCTTGAATTCAAGAGTTTTATTGATAAGTTCAACTTAAGTGAAGCCATACCCGAACACAATCTAAATATTAAAATTGAGCTTGTAAAGGATTTGGAAGAGCTTAAAGCTTTAAAAACATATATCCGTATGGCAGGTACTATTTCCATCTACCACCTTATTGACAAAACAGGCAATTTTACAAGCAGGCTTTCCGGACTGGCAGTTACCTGTCAGGAAGGACAATGCCATTATTTCGATTTTTCGAATACTCTTGATGAAAGCAGCTTTCTTAATGAATACAGGGATATATTTGAAGATGAGAGCATAAAGAAGGTTGGACATGACTTAAAAGGTCTTATAGTGTATTTGAAGCACAAAGGAATTGAATTTGAAGGTCTCGCTTTTGATACCATGATAGGTGCATACATAATAAATCCATCACGGGAGACATACACTGTTTCAGAGCTTTCAGGCGAGTACTTGCATGTATCAGTAAGGCCGGTTGAAGAATTGACCGGAAAAGGCAGAAATTTTACACCTTATGGGAGTTTACCTCTCGATACGGTTATGCCAATAGCCGGGATATACCCGGAAATAATAAAAAATGTAAGCAATAAAATTGATGAGCTTTTAGGACAAAATGGACAAAAGGAGCTTTATTATGACATTGAGATGCCACTTGTGAAGGTTTTGGCAGAAATGGAATATTACGGATTCAAGGTTAATACCGGAAGTCTTTTGGAGTTTTCAGGAGAGCTGGAAGCAAAATTGGAGGTATTGACATCGGAAATTTATTCTCTTGCGGGTGAAGAGTTTAATATAAATTCACCAAAGCAGCTGGGGAACATACTCTTTGAAAAATTGGAGCTTCCGGTCATAAAGAAAACCAAGACAGGCTATTCAACTGATGCCGAGGTTTTAGAGCAATTGGCACAAAGTCACGAGATCGTACATAGAATACTTGAGTTCAGGCAGCTTATGAAGCTTAAGTCAACATATGTAGAAGGCTTGCTCTCGGTTATTAACCCCGAAACAGGAAAAATTCACTCAAGCTTTAACCAGACTGTAACTGTTACCGGGAGAATAAGCAGCACAGAACCTAATCTTCAGAATATTCCGATAAAGCTTGAAATGGGAAGAAAAATAAGAAAAGTTTTTATACCCGCCGATGACAGCTTTGTCCTGCTTGACGCAGACTATTCGCAGATTGAACTGAGAGTCCTTTCACACATTACCGGTGATGAAAACATGACTAATGCTTTTAAGAATAATGAAGACATACACACTTCGACAGCCTCGAAGGTATTTGGAATACCTAAGGAAGATGTTACATCACTTATGAGGACGAGAGCGAAGGCAGTTAATTTTGGGATTGTCTATGGAATTGGAGATTTCAGCCTTTCAAGGGACTTGGGAATAACCAGGAAGGAAGCCAGAAAGTATATTGATGAGTATCTTGAAAAGTACCCTAAGGTAAAACAGTACATGCACGATATCGTGGTACAGGGCAAAGAGTTCGGTTTTGTTGCAACTCTGCTGGGCAGGAGAAGATACCTGCCGGAGCTTAAATCGGCCAACTTCAATTTAAGGTCTTTTGGTGAAAGGATTGCAATGAATACTCCTATTCAGGGAAGTGCTGCCGACATAATAAAGATAGCTATGGTTAAGGTTAATGGAGAACTGAAAAAAAGGAAGCTGAAATCAAGGCTTATACTGCAGGTTCATGATGAACTTATTATTGAAACGTATAAGGAAGAGGCAGAGGAAGTTGAAAGGATTCTTAAGGAAAGCATGGAGAATGCAGTGAAGTTGAATGTACCCTTAAGCGTTGATGTAAAAAGAGGGAATAACTGGTACGAGGCGAAGTAAAATATGAGAATAATTGGTATTACCGGAGGAATTGGAAGTGGAAAAAGCACAGTGTCCAGAATTCTTTCAGGACTTGGGGCCAAAGTAATAGATGCAGACAGGATTGCACGGGATGTAGTAAAAAAGGGTGAGAAGGCGCTTTATGAAATAACGGCTGCTTTTGGCAGTGGAGTTCTGGACGATAACGGTGAACTTGACAGGCACAGCCTTTCAAAAATTGTGTTTAGTGACCCTGACAGGTTGAATAAGCTCAATGAGATTACCCACAGATTTATTTCTGAAAGAATAATTCAGCTAATAGAGCAATACAGTAATAATGATACTATCGTTATTGATGCTCCTATTCCGGTAAAGGAAGGTTTCTTGAATGTTGCTGATGAAGTCTGGGTGGTGCATGCCAGTGAGGATGTCAGGATAAACAGGGTTATGAAGAGAAGTTCCATGTCAGATGAGGAGGTAAAAAAGAGAATCCGGCTGCAGATGAGTGACCAAGAGTATATGAAAATTGCAGACCTGGTT
>JAAZCB010001179.1 GCA_012513545.1 Clostridiaceae bacterium | reverse complement strand
GCGCTTTACTGTTAACAATTTCAGAATCATCTGTATTGACTTCCTGAATGTCAGGCCCTTTCTCAATATATAATTCAGGCTCCACAAAATTGTGGTCACCTAAAGGGTCCTTATCTGATATATTTTCATTGTTTGTATCCCCGGGTTCATTAAAGTCAGGTTTTGCGCTTTGACTCCCGAATTCAAATCCATATCCGGCATTCTGCACGTCCTCCTGCTTGATTTCTTCATTTTCAGGAAAAGGCGGTTTTGTATCAAGCAGGCTCCCGCAGTACGGGCAGCGTTTAAAATCAGCGGCAATATCTTCGCCGCAAAAAGTGCAGATTTTTCTTACGTTATCCACGTCATTCTCCTCCTTAAAAAGCCAAAAATACTTGCCTTTGTATTTCTCGTTAATCATTCTTCCTTAGCAGCATTAAAATATAAATTATTTATTCTGCAAAATTTCTAAAAATCCTTTATTATATTAGCCATTTCGTTATTATCTCATGTTTTTCCTGCCAATAGCAAAAACCCCAATGTCGTTAAACAAAGGGATTTTTGTCTTTATCCTGCTTTTTGGATTTTGTAATAATATCAGTTAAAATAGAAACCCTCTTACTCCTTCAAACATTGTGTTCTCGGATTTTTATCATACGCAGGTAATTTGAGAATACAATACCAAAGTTCATTGTAAGTATTCTTCTGCATTATCAACGGGCATCAGGTCTATATGAATAATCCCGTCATTCAGTGGTTCCCTCTGCACTTGCTGTACTTTTGCATGAAATGTTTTGCCTCTGAACTTAACATTCAATAAAAAAGCGTTCCTGTTCTTATCAAGAATGTGCCTGATTTCCTCTTCTTTAATACTGATTGGCCTACTATAGTTTCCTTGATACAAAACCCCAGGAATAAAACCTTCTCTTTTAATCTTCCTTGCACCTGAAGATCCAAGCATTGTCCTGCCAGTTACTTCAATATCAAACACTTTCATAAATAAATCTCCTTTGCTGATGATATTACAAAATTCATAATATATATTCATTAGCAAAGTATGCCCTTATGGTAATTAATAAATTCACAGTTTTTAGTAATTATGCTTCTTTTTCATCCGGAAAATCATCTGATTCTTTATAATGCAGGTATAAAAGTGCTTTAATAATATCATTGCAATTAGTATTAGTTACCGGATGAAGGTCTCCCTTATCAACCTGTATAAATACTCCTATATTGTGCTTGTCACTGTTATCAACAACTGTGCTAATCATATCAATAGCTTCAAGAGGTTTTTTGTAGACATATATCCACTGCCCTACATCGTCATCCATATGTATCTCCTTCTGGTAATATCTCTGTAAAAAATTTTTAATTACTCCTTGCTCGCTTGAAAACAGATTCACAGTAACATGCATCAAATTTTCCCTCCACATTTTTATTATATTGGTATTTAGAACAACAGGTTAATAACAGGTTAAAAACACAAATAAAAAGACTGAAGAGTAATATACAGTCATTAACAGGAGTAAACTCAAAGACATAACTTTGATGTTAAAAATTATCAGTCAATATAGATTTTTACTTTTAGTTTTATCATTAAGTTTTTCAGCTATTTACTGTTAATATATTAAATTAGACGATTTTTTTTAAAACCCTTTATGTAATTTTTTCAACTTATCTTTATAGGATATCTCCACACATAAACAAATAGTGCCACAAAACACAATT
>JAAZCB010001178.1 GCA_012513545.1 Clostridiaceae bacterium | reverse complement strand
TGTCTTATAATCAGTGTACACTTCCTCCAGTAAAGCTACCGCATCCTCTAAGCGGCCTCTCTTCCATAGAACCAGTGCATAATTTGACTTTGCCATCCTCTCATCCTCGAAATTCAGCTTTAAGTTCATTATATCCTCAAGTGTTTTTCCAGCTTCTTCTACATTCCCGGATTTAAGCAAAAGGTATGAGTACAGCATCTTGATTTTTGGTTTTGAGTTTCTGACATGGTATGCCTTTTTAAGCCAGGCTAAGGCCTTATCCATGTCTTTCTTTTTATATGCGACACCTGCTAAAATATTATAAAGACTTACCCGATTTATAAAAACCAAATAAAGTAACACAAGAGCAAGAAAGGCAAATCCTAAAAACCTGTTATATGAAAATAAAAAAGCCAGTACTAAAAATAATGCAATAGGTATCAGAAACTTATACTTACTCACTTATATCCTCCAATTTATATTTTAAGGGTTCTTAATCTATAGTGAACCTTTTTGTTCAATATACTTATTTCCTAGTTAAGGCTTAATTGCTGCTATCAGATTTCAGCTTATCATGTTCTTCAGGTCTTCTTCACCAATAATCTGAACTCCCAGTTCCTGAGCTTTCAAAAGCTTGCTTCCTGCTTCTTCACCTGCAAGAACATATGATGTTTTCTTTGAGACACTTCCTGAAACCTTTCCGCCATACATTTGTATTATTTCGGTAGCCTCTTCTCTGGTCATGGAAGGGAGCGTACCCGTCAAAACAAAAGTTTTCCCTGAAAAACGGTCATCCTTCTTTTTTACAGATACCTTTGACTTCATATTGACCCCAGCCTTATCAAGCTTTGAAACAAGCAGCCGGTTTTCATCCCTTTTAAAAAACTCAATAATGTCCCGAACCATTATTTCGCCAAAATCAGGCAAAGCTATTAACTGCTCATACTCAGCATTTCCGAAAGATTTCATATCGGCAAAATTTGAAGCAAGTACTCTTGCGGTTTGCTTACCGACATTTCTTATCCCTAAACCCGTGATAAGCCTGTCTATATCATTATCCTTGGATTTTTCAATAGCTTTTATAAGATTATCGACAGACTTCTCCTTACCTACAATCCCCTTGTTTATAAGTTCCTCACGAAAATTCTTCAAAAGAAAAATATCAGCTACATCCTTTATATATCCCTCCGACATCAACGACTCAACCGAGCTTGGCCCCATGCCGTCTATATTCATTGCATCCTTTGATGCAAAATAAATAACACCCCTTATGGTCTGAGCAAAGCATTCTGAACCGGTGCAGCGTATTTCAACTCCATCTTCTTCTTTCAATGCCGGAGCGCCGCACATAGGGCAGGTATCGGGAATAACAAATCTTTTTGCCGTGTGAGGACGTTTTCCCGGGATGCTTCTTAATACTTCGGGTATAATATCCCCTGCTTTTTGTATAATGACAGTATCCCCAATCCGGATGTCTTTCTGATCTATATAATCCTGGTTATGTAAAGTGGCCCTGGATACAGTTGTACCTGCTATCTTTACCGGTTTTAGTAATGCCAAAGGTGTCAGCCTTCCTGTACGTCCGACCTGGACTATAATGTCCTCCACAATAGTTTCCTTTTGTTCGGGTGGATACTTAAAGGCTACCGCCCATCTTGGAACCTTGCTAGTCATTCCCAGCCTTTTTCTGTCAGCAAGACTATCCACCTTAACAACTGCTCCATCAATTCCAAAGGAGAGTTTCCATCTGGTTTCTCCTATATCCTCTATGCATTTCCATACTTCATCAGCCGTATTGCATTTTTTATAGCCGGGACTCACTGGAAAGCCTTGTGTTGAAAGCCATTCCAGAGATTCGGAGTGAGATGCAAACTCCTTACCTTCAGATATCTCCAGGTTAAATACATATACATCAAGATTTCTTTCTCTTACTAT
>JAAZCB010001177.1 GCA_012513545.1 Clostridiaceae bacterium | reverse complement strand
GCGAAGGATAAGTCGAATCACTGTTTGAGCGAAGCGAGTTTGATTCGACCCGTAGCGAGTTTACATTCTCTTAGCCTTGGAGCTTTAGTTCTTGGAATAATCTGGTTCACGATTAAAATGTACACCCCGGCAATATTTTACCTGCTTGATTATAGCTAGTGGTTGTGATAAAATTAACGTAATTATTTAAACTGAAATAAAACGAAAGGACGATGAGGAAAAATGAGAGTTAATATAAGTTTCATGCATTTTTTACGGTGCTACTCTCATGTCGTCTTTGAGTGTCATAAGTTTTATTTTTCAAGAGCGCTAAAAACCCTGTGACTTTCTGTCACCGGGTTTTATTTTTTAGGTGCCCTATTAATTGTGGAGTGAATGGAGGGATATAACTTGCTGGTAGGAAACACTGTTATTCTTGATGATACTTCGATGTTCAGCAGCCTTGGGAAAGGACAGCTTACATTTAATGAAACGTTTGAGGAAATTGTAAATTTCGTAAAAGACGACACTAACAGTTCGTACAAGATTTCTATAGGGACCGATTCGCAGGTGGGGAGCAAAACTCTTTTTGTTACCTGTATCCATGTTCACAGAATTGGAAAAGGAGCAATAGGGTTTCTTCATAAAAGTGAAATGTCAAGACCATTAAGAAACCTGCGTGAAAAGATCTACATGGAGACCTGCATAACCTTGCAGCTTGCATACCTTTTTGATGAGCGGAAAATTAACAGTATTTATAAGGCCTTGGGTCGCACCGGCAGGTACAACTGTTCCGATGTGACTTTTGAGTTCCACATTGATGTGGGAACAAAAGGTGAAACAAAAGTCTTAATAAATGAAATGGTTGGTATGGTCAAAGGCCTTAGCTTTGTTCCAAAAATCAAACCGGACAGCTATTGTGCCAGCTCTTTTGCTGACAGATATACCAAGGTAATATAGGTAAAGAATATTCTTATACCCTCGTGTAATAAATCAAACATTGGATGGTTATTAGCCATTAGACTATTTTTATCTTAACAGAGGTTCTAAATATCAATATGATAAAAATTGTAAACATATATTTGTTAAGCTATTGACAATGTGCAAATAATATCGTAATATTACAATATAGTGATATATGAATATGGAAAAGAGAGAAGGGGGTACGAGCATGGCTAAAAAGGTTCTAATAATTGGAGGGGTTGCTGGAGGAGCCAGTGCTGCAGCACGTCTTAGAAGAGTTGATGAAGATGCTGAAATCATAATGTTTGAAAAAGGAGAATACATTTCTTTTGCCAATTGCGGGCTTCCATATTATATAGGTGAGGTAATAACTGAAAAGGATAAGCTTGTAGTACAGACTCCTGAAAAAATGAAAGAAAGATTCAATATTGATGTAAGGGTTAACAGTGAAGTTACTAAAATAATGCCTGACACAAAAACTGTTGAAGTTTTTGACAGGATGGGGAACAGAACCTACACGGAAACTTACGATAAAATTATACTTTCACCAGGGGCTGAGCCTGTTAAGCCTCCGCTTCCGGGCATTGATTCAGACAGGATTTTTACGTTGAGGAACATACCTGATACTTACAGGATAAAGGATTATGTAGATACTGTGAAACCGAAGAGGGCTGTTGTGGTAGGTGCCGGGTTCATTGGCCTTGAGGTTGCCGAGAATCTTCATTCAAGAGGGGTAAAGGTTACTGTGGTTGAACTGGCGGAGCATGTTATCGGACCATTGGACTTTGATATGGCGGCAATAGTCCATCAGCACATGAAAGCAAAAGATGTAGAGTTTTACCTTAAAGATGGTGTTAAGGCCTTAAACAATACAAGTACCTGTACTGTTGTAGAACTCACAAGCGGAAGGTCATTAAAGGCTGACATGGTTATCCTTGGCATAGGAGTCAGGCCGGAGTCAAGGCTTGCTGCCCAGGCTGGTCTTAAGATTGGAAAGACAGGCGGAATACTTGTTGATGAATATATGAAAACATCCAATCCGGATATATATGCCGTAGGTGATGCTGTTGAGGTGACAGACTATGTAAGCGGCAGTCCGGCACTTATACCCCTGGCAGGTCCTGCTAACAAGCAGGGCAGGATTGCAGCCAACAATATATGTGGTATAGAGGAAAAATATGAGGGAACACAGGGGACATCAATTGTTAAAGTTTTTGATATCACTGTTGCGATTACCGGCAATAATGAAAAAGTGCTTGGGAGAAACGGCATTGAGTATGAGAAATCCTTTACACACTCCTCCTCACATGCCGGTTACTATCCCGGAGCAATACCTATGTCGATAAAGCTTATTTTTGCAAAAGATACCGGTAAGGTATTAGGGGCACAGATTATTGGTTATGAAGGTGTTGACAAAAGAATTGATGTTATAGCTACAGCCATTAGAGCGGGTATGACTGTGTATGACCTTGAGAAGTTGGAGCTTGCCTATGCTCCTCCATATTCTTCTGCAAAGGACCCTGTTAACATTGCAGGGTATACGGCAGCGAATATTCTAAAGGGTGACCATGAAATTTTCCATTGGAACGATGTGGCTTCAATAGACAGACAAAATGCGGTACTTCTGGATGTGAGAGATGTTATGGAGTATGACCTGGGTACTATTGAAGGCTCAATCAATATTCCGGTGGATGAACTGAGAAACAGACTCGATGAAATTCCCGCGGATAAGGATATTTATGTTTTTTGCCAGGCGGGCTTGAGGGGATATATCGCTTATAGAATCCTTAAACAAAAGGGATACCGGAATGTAAAAAACCTTAGCGGAGGTTACAAGACATACCAGCTGGCTGTTTCTAGACAGTCCAATGAAGATATTTATGAGTATGACAGGATAATGAAGAATGATGAGCTTAAAACTGCAGACTGCGGTGGAGGAAACTGCAGGGCTGATGCTGATATAAAGGTGGATGCCTGTGGACTGCAATGCCCGGGGCCGATAATGCAGGTATATAACACGGTTAAATCAATGAATTACGGAGAGGTTTTACAGGTCAGGGCTACAGACCCGGGCTTCCAGGCTGATATAAAAGCCTGGTGTGAGAGAACCGGAAACAGGCTTGTCAGTATGAATTATGATAATGGTGCGTTTACAGCATATATTAAAAAAGAGAAGCTGACGGAAGTAGCAGCCGAGGTACAAAGAGGCAGCGGCAAGACTTTGGTTGTATTCAGCAATGACCTGGATAAGGCTATTGCGACATTTATCATTGCAAACGGTGCGGCTTCCATGGGAAGAAAAGTAACCCTTTTCTTTACCTTCTGGGGATTGAATATTTTGAGAAAGCATGGCAAAGTTAATGTAAAAAAAGATTTTCTTTCCAGAATGTTTGGAATAATGATGCCAAGAGGTTCTAGGAAGCTTTCACTTTCCAAAATGAATATGGGTGGCATGGGCGCTATGCTTATCAGATTTATTATGAAAAAGAAAAATGCAGCATCTCTTGAAGAGCTTATAGAACAGGCCAAGTCTAGCGGTATAGAACTTGTGGCATGTAACATGTCAATGGATATAATGGGTATTAAAAAGGAAGAACTCATTGATGGCGTAAAAATAGGAGGTGTGGCTTCATTCTTAGGATCTGCCGAGGAGTCTGACATGAGCTTGTTTATATAGAGTAAATTGTATTTCAACAAGATTTACTTTCCAAAATAAATTATTTTTAATTCCGGAAGGAGAGGTATTTGTGCAGGATTTTAAGATATATGATGAAAAGGCTGAAAAGTTAAAGGCTCTTGCACATCCACACCGGCTTTGTATAGTAAAGGGCCTTATAAATAACAGCTGCAATGTAACAAAAATACAGGAATGTCTTGATCTGCCGCAGTCTACAGTATCACAGCATCTTGCAAAGCTTAAGGCGGCAGGCATTATCGAAGGAACAAGAAATGGGCTGGAAATCTGCTACAAAGTAGTGGATAAGGATATTATAAGCATAATAGAGCAACTTTTTTGAAGTTTGGTTTGCTTCGGGAAGCTATATAGTAGGAGGCCTTAATACAAAGGGGTATGGAATGATTCCACACCTTTTTGTATTTCATATGTTAGAAGTAACTTACCCAAATACTGATAAAAAATCTTGTCAAAAGCTAAGACAAATGAAATAATATAGTAATGGAAAGGATGAAGGTGAATGGATAAAAAAACTATTGCTTCGATGATTGATCATGCTGTATTAAAGCCTGACGCGACAGATGAAGAATTAAGGATAGAGTGTGAATTGGCATCAAAATATGGTGTTGCCACTGTATGTGTCAAGCCTTGCCATGTTTCTGCAGCAAGCGTGCTTTTAAAGAATTCTGGTGTTAAAGTAAGTACGGTAATAGGTTTTCCACATGGCTCTGCGACTACATCGTGCAAGGTATACGAGGCAAGGGAAGCTATTGAAAATGGTGCAGAGGAGCTTGACATGGTTATCAACCTAGGCAAGCTTAAGTCTGGGGATTATGATTATGTCAGAGAAGATATAAAGTCGGTTGCAGACGCGGCACATGCTTTGAATGTATTAGTCAAGGTCATACTTGAAACAGCTCTTTTAAGCGACGATTTGATAACTGAAGCCAGCAGGCTGGCAGAGGAAGCCGGAGCTGATTATGTAAAGACTTCAACAGGGTTTAATGGACGGGGAGCTTCGCTTGAGGATGTAGAACTTATGAGGAATACCGTCAGTCCAAAGGTCAGAATAAAGGCTTCAGGAGGAATTAAGAACCTGGAGCAGGCCTTGAAATTTGCAAATGCAGGCTGTTTAAGGCTTGGAACCAGCGGAACGGTAAATATCTTAAGTGACGAATCAGAAGAAATACCCGGAAATGAATATTGATAACAGGTGGGATTTTCCTTAAAAGTCAATTTCCATAAGGTGTACAAGCTTTATTTAAAGGACAAAAAATTAAAGTGATATAGAATACTGGAAGTGTAACCGGCATAAGAATATCTATAAAGATTAAATAGTGAGGTGTCCGGTTAATGCGAAGATATTTATGTATTGTTTCAGTGTGCATAATGATATTATCACTTTTTACAGGTTGTTCGTCCAATAAATTCGGTTTTGAGGATGAAGAAAGCTGTCTTGCAAGCAGTATTGCTTTAAGTGAAGCAGATGCAGAAATACTGTCCGATAAAACTCCCCTGCTTTTGTACTTTGCGAATGAAGACTATTCCAAGTTAAAACTTGAAATACGCTATATACCAATGAGTGAGGCCAAGAGTGTAAACAGGCTTGCGGAGATTATTGTTAATGAGCTGATAAAAGGTCCAAAGGTTCCCGGTTTACAGTCATCAATTCCCCAGGATACAAAGCTGCATTCAAAGATAATAATAGACGGAGAGGTTGCTACCGTGGATTTTTCAAAGGAGTTCAGGGATAATCATCCTGACGGAAAAGCCCAGGAGACTATGACGATATATTCTATTGTGAACTCTTTAACCGAACTGAAGGAAATAAACAAGGTAAAGTTTTTAATTGAAGGTAAAACTTGTTCCGAGTTCAAGGGTAATTTCAAGTTTAACAAGACATTTCCAAGAAGTACGCAGTTGATAAGCAAAAAAACCGAGCCTGCTGCTATTGAGAACAAAAATCCGTCAGAGGATGAAAAGAACAGGGACAAAGACGGCGTTGATTCAAAAAAGGATGACACAAAGAGTACAATAGAAACAACCACCGAAGCTGAAGATGCAGCAACAGAAATTACCGATGAGGCATCAGAAACCTTTGATGAATCGGTGGAAACCTTTGGGGATGATTTGAATAAGATATTTATAGATTTTGAGTAGAGTGCAGAAATTAATTAATATATTTATTTTGAGAAGTTTGCTTTTATAACCCGTATAATTAGTATAAAAAATATCCTTCAAGAAAATTAAAAAACTTGAAGGGTTTTTTGTTTATTATACGTCTATATTTATGTTATGGAAAGGAGGGGAGCTATGGAGCCTGATGAACAGCTGGTTAAGATAGTGTTAAGCGGAAATCAGGATGCTTTTGCAGAACTGGTCAGAAGATATGAGAAACTTGTATTTGCAATTTGTTTCAATATAACAGGACACAGACAGGAAGCAGAAAATCTGGCCCAGGAAACCTTTATTCAGGTTTACCGCTCCCTTTCAAGGTACGAATATAAAGGTTTTAAAACATGGATTGGAAGAATAGCAACCAATAAATCGATAGACTGGAAGAGAAAGAAAAATACAGGGTCGGAAAATAAGGTTGTTTATCTTGATGACATACCAGAGGTTGGAAGCGAGAATTTTAACATTCAGGATCAACTTCTAAGGAAGGAAAGCCGTGAAAAGGTCCGGAAGATTTGCAAAAACCTGCCTCAAAAGTACAGCGTTATAATTAAGAAGTTTTACATGCAGTCAAAAACTTACAGCCAGATATCCGAGGAAGAAGGAATAAGTGTAAGGACGGTTGAAACAAGGCTCTACAGGGCAAGACAAGAAATAAGAAGGAAGTTGGAGGAGGAAAGCTATGACTCATTTGAGTGATCTGGAACTGGCGGCTTATGTGAAAAACACAAATGAAGGACGGCAGGATAGTGTATTAGAAGAACATTTATCAGCATGCGATGAGTGTCTGGAAAGATATATGAAAGCCCTGGAGTCCTCAGATGACTATAATACCTTATGTCCTGCCACTGATTTTAGCGATAGGGTAATGGCGGAAATAAGGGAAGAACCCCTAAAGAAACCGAAAAACATAAGAAAACGCATACCTGAAATCATGGTTTATTACGCGGCAGCGGCCTGCATAACGCTGGTATTCTCATTGAACGGTGCTTTCCAGTTTGTATCCACGGAGATATTTAGTGTCACCTCCGGCATTGCCGCCTCGCCTTCAAGAATTGGAAATGCCACATCAAGTGGCTGGCGGGAGCGATTTGTGAATAATACATCCGTGTTGCTTAATGAACTAAGGCAAGAGACAGAGTAACTAATATTTTAGAAGGAGTGTAGATAAAATGTTAAAAAAGAGCAAGTTCTTTACTTTTATACTGTCGTTTATACCAGGACTTGGACACATGTACATCGGCTTTAATACCCGAGGAGGAATATTTATGTTTGCAGAAATAGCAGCAATATTCCTTACAGTAGGGGGTATACACCGTGCGAATTTTGCAGTAATTTTAATACCGATAATCTGGCTTGCGTGCCTCGTGGACAGTATGGTACTGGTAGACAAGATAAACAGGATTGCCCTGCATGGAAACAGTGAGCAGGAGAGTGTTCAAAGCCTGGAAATGGAGAAGCAGAATAAGAAGGTAATTGCCATGGTGCTGTCGATAATACCAGGTACGGGTCATATGTATCTAGGGCTGCAAAGACAGGGACTTCAACTTATGCTAATCTTTTTTATGAGCTTTTTTCTGAATGAATGGCTGAACCTTGGTATATTTATGGTTTTTGTACCCGTTGTGTGGTTCTTCAGTTTGTTTGACGTCATGTACAAGGCTTCGGGTGTTGATGTGGAAGAGGACGGAGACATACTTCTTTTATCCTGGTTCAAGGGCAAAAGTCCATTAATCAGGAATAAAAGTAAATTTATAGCCTTTCTCCTGATAGGTATTGGGTGCTATCTAATATTGGAGAAAATAGTATTAAAGGAATTGATAATTGACCAGAGGCTTATAAGTTATATAAAAACAGCCATTATTGCACTGCTTTTCATTGCAGGCGGTGTAAAGATTATGATGGGAAGCAGCAGTAAGACAGAATTAACGGAATGGGAGGAAAATCAATGAGACAGTGGAGAGTAGGAACTTTTACAATGGGTATTGCCCTGGTAGCGATTGGGGCCGTGATGCTGGTCGCCCAGATTAATGGATATTCGGCACTTGATCTTATACTCAAATGGTGGCCGCTTGTATTGGTTATGCTGGGAATAGAAGTGCTGGTATATATAGCTTTATCAAAACAGGAAGAGCCAAGGCTTAAGTTTGACGGGTTTAGTATTTTTATGCTGGTTATTATAATGATATTCAGCGCAGGCGCCTTTACTGTTTCGAGTGTAGCTTCTGCAATTAGGTTTAATCCGTCCTTTTTGTCAAAGTTTAATATATATAAGGATGAGTCAACGTTTAAAAAGAATTATACAGTTGAGACAAAAGGCAGAGATAAGCTTTCGGTAGAAAATCACAGCGGAAATGTCGAGGTGGTCAAGGGGGACAATGCAAACATTGAGATTGAAGCCAATATCAAAATTCAACATAATGATGAGGAGGAGACTGTTGCTCAAATTGCCGAATCGATTGTGGAAATATCAGAAACAAACATTATTAAGGTAAGTAACGAGTCTGGTAAAGTTGCAAGCCGGAACAACAGGTATACCATTAGTGTAGATTATTATATAAAAGTTCCTGAGAAAATGAGTGTTGAGGTTGAAAGCAAATTTGGAGATGTTTTAGTTGATGGAATAGACCTTTCGGCAGTAGTAAAGAATTCAAACGGCAGCACGGTGCTTAAAAGTATAGGAACAGATATAAAGGTTGACAGTTCCTTTGGAGACGTGAGTGCTGAGAATGTCGGGGGAAAGGCAGAAGTAGAATTAAAGAACGGTACACTGGTTCTGAGGAACATTGATGGGAGCCTCAATGCAAGTAATGCCTTTGGTGATATAGATGTAAACAATATTAAGGGAGATGTAACACTTTCCGGTTCAAACGGGGATATTAATGCAGGGAGAGTTGAAGGTAAACTCAAGGTAAACGGAAAGTTTAGCAGCATGAGTTTTGTTGGTATTTCCGGAAACGCTGACATAGAGGGAGGAAACGGAAATATTTATCTTGAGGAAGCTGATGGGGATGTAAAGGTAAGGAATAGTTTTGGAAATATTGACGTTGTAAATGCACACAAGGCTATTGACCTCAAAGGTGGAAATGGGGATATATCACTTGATACATCGAAGTTAATAGAGAAAGATGTAAGTATTACAAATAAATTTGGAAATATCTTCATAGAGATACCCGAGAATCAAAATGGACATTTTGATTTAAAGACCTCCTTCGGCAGTATTACAAATGGATTTGGTCTTGAGGTTAAAGAGGAAATTAACAGGCATAATGCTTCCGGTACACTTGTTAATGATGATGTAAAGTTTAATATAGACAATGCAAATGGAGATATTAGTGTAGAAAAAAGTTGAGTTCATAAGAATTATAAATTTTTTTAAGAAATATAAAAAACTGTTTTTCTGGCACTTGTAAAAAACTTAAATTATATTTATTATCTAAAGTATAGGAATTTATTTTCTATACTTTTTAGACTATAGACCTTTAATATTTTGTGTCAGAGAAAATATTGAAAGTCAAATCATATTGAAACATATGTCAAAATGATTTACAATAATGTTAACCAGGCTGAGTGATTGGGGGTCAAAAACCGTACATATGTATACGACACAATGATAAAATGGAATCTATAATCAGTATTACGAATCTAAGTAAGATATACAGGCTCGGTAATGAGAAGGTTGTGGCACTTGAAGAAATAAACCTTGACATTCCCGAGGGTGAATTCTGCTGTT
>JAAZCB010001176.1 GCA_012513545.1 Clostridiaceae bacterium | reverse complement strand
TGCCAATCCAACAAGTTCTGTTCGTTTTAAATCATAAGCTGTTATATTGATAATATTAACCAATAACATTAGTACTAATAACATTAGTGCTAATAAAAAAGCTTTGCCTTTTTTCATTTAATAATTACACCTTCTTTCCATACTTGGACTAACATATCAACATCCGACGCTTCGGCAGTTATAGTTTTATTTCCAATTTTATACTGTTTGATAGGTAATTCATCCCATCTTTTCTGTTTTTGTCTTAAATACTGAAAAACTTGTTTTGCAATATCTTCGCCATAAGATTCTGCAAACATCTTTTCAGCTGCATCATATCTTGCATTTAATATTCCATTATCTGCTATCCACACAATAGTTATTCCATATTCAACATCAACAACATTAGTTTCAACCTTAATCCACCCATAAACAGGGTCTTTAGTTCCTTGTGGTGTAGGTGCTACACTTCCATTTGTATCAATGTAAACCGTCTTAATTACACTATCCCAGCGTACAGTTGCTCCAAATGCTTCAGCTACATATCTAGCTGGCACATACGTCCTATCTTCTTTTATTATAGCAGCTGTATCCATCTGTAGCTTCTTACCATCAAGTTCATATTCTTTCTTACCTATATAAAGAATCAACTTCTTACTATTCTTAACAAAAGTCGCTTTCTGAGCTGCGCCATCCCATGTTACTGTTGCACCTAATTCTTCTCCTATGAATCTTGCTGGTGTTTGTGTTCTCCCATTTGAATCTATAAATGGTTGTGCATCTGGAAATAATAATCTATCCCCATCAATCACTATACGAAGCGGCATTTCACCAAAAACATTTACCGAAAATAATGCTGTCATAACTAATACTACTGCAATAACCAATGTAAACTTTTTCATAATAAAAAATCCTCCTCAATATTTAAAATTAATTAAATGCACTAATCTCTTTACTCAACATATTCTCAACCTCTTTGTAATGTCCCAAGGCATATATTAAAGAATTAGCTTTCCTCTCAAGCGCATCACATACTCTTCTGCCTCTCTCTTTAATCTGATCACACGACCTGCTGACTGATTGAATTTGCTGTCTTACATAATACTCATCATATCTTCGTCCAACATCTGATGTTACCTTATTTGCCTCTCTCAATATCCGTTGAATTATTTCACCAAAATTTCGTTCCATATTTTTCAGTTTACTTTGTAAATCCTGTAACCTTATCAAATCGACACTTAATTGTGAAGATGTATAGGTTCCCATTCCTCGTATTACCTTTTTGCCAAACTTCTTTAATATATTAACTCCTTTATCACCATAATTAGCAATTGTCTTTTTTGAATAATTTATAAGATAGTTTGTTCCTGTTTTAAAGTTTTGGTATTGTTTTTTGATTTCCGTTCTTGTGGTATTTATACTTGTTTTGACTTTTTGAATAGCACTATTCCAAGTATTAACAACAGTATTTTTTGCCGCCGAGAAAAATTTCTTCAACCCATTTGCAAGACTTGTAAAAAACTAGTTATTGCAGCAGTAGCCTTGTTTTTGAAGTTATCTATAGCAGCAACAGCAGCTTTACCGGTTGCTATTATTTCGTTATATATCCCAACAATAAAATTCTGCACCTTACCCCATGCT
>JAAZCB010000102.1 GCA_012513545.1 Clostridiaceae bacterium | reverse complement strand
TGTATATTTGCGGTTCATTCTTGAAAGCGTACTGTCACATCCGCTCTGCAGAGAAACATGATAGTGCGGGCACAGTTTGTTAAGACCTGCAACTGCATCAACAAAGCTCTCATTTATCATTCTGGGTTCTATTGATCCGAGGCGTATTCTCTTAACACCTTCTATTTGATGAACTTTTTTAATTAATTCCACCAAAGAGGAAGTCTTTATATCTTTTCCATATGAAGCAATATGTATTCCAGTCAGTACTACTTCCTTATAGCCATTTTTTGATAGCCTCTTAACTTCTTCAATAATTTTTTCCTCTTCCCTGCTCCTTACAGGCCCTCGGGCATAAGGAATTATACAGTACGAACAGAACTGGCTGCACCCCTCCTGAATCTTAATAAAAGCCCTTGTCCTCTCTTTGTAAACCTCAACTCCCATTTCCTCAAATTCTCTTACTTTCATTATGTCATTGACAAAATTCAACTTGCTTTTTCCTGCCTCTATTTCATTTATGAAATCAATAATACCTGTGCGCCCGTTTGTTCCTAAAACCAAATTAACTCCCGGTATGCTGCTGACTTCTTCAGGCGAAGTCTGAGCATAGCATCCGACCACTACAATAATAGCCTTTTCGTTGTTCTTCTTAGCTCTTCTTATTATCTGTCTCGATTTTCTGTCACTAAGACTTGTAACAGTGCAGGTATTTATAACATATATATCAGCTTCGCTCTCAAAATCAACAATCTCATAGCCAGCCTTTTCAAATATACCTGATAAGGACTCTGTTTCATATTGATTCACCTTACATCCTAATGTATAAAATGCTACCCGTTTCATTCCTTCTCTCCGTTCCCTTAATCAACTTTTATAAATTGTAGTATAACAAATTTTATATAAAATACTAAGAAAATTTTAGCAATATCACAATTGACTTGCAAGTATAAACAAGTTAATATATAAAGAGATAAATTAAAAAGATATATTAAGGAGGAGAAAATATGAAGTCATTGAACATTACACTGAAATCTATTACAGATGTTAAGGATTTTGTAAATATAGTAAACAAGTACGATTTTGATATCGATTTGACATCCGGCCGCTATGTAGTTGATGCGAAATCGATAATGGGCATTTTCAGTCTTGACTTGAGCAAACCAATCAGGGTAGACATTCACTCTGACGACTGCGAAAAGTTTTGCGAAGAAATCAAGAACATCGTTATCTAAGAGCTAATAACGAAGGGGCCCATAAAATAATATATAATCCGAACCAAAGACCCTGAAGTTGTTCAGGGTCTTAATTCTTCTTCACTTACAACTTCTATCCCGTTTCTCTTAAGCAATTCTGCAGTAATACCATTTCCGGCCTTCAAGGCTCCCGAAAATGTTCCGTCATATATCGTTCCTGAGCCACACGAAGGGCTTCTTGCTTTTAGAACAGCTTTTTTTACCCTCATCAGCCTGGCTAACATCAAAACTTCATTAGCTCCCTTTAAAAATTCTTCTGTTCTGTCTTCACCATTTTTGGTCATCACCCTGTTTTTACCGTCAAGGACGTCTGCTCCTGAGCCCCCGGTTATTTCTGCAGGAATCCTGGGAGTAGGGCACCCACCTAATTGCTCAGGACATACAGGTATGACAAGCTCGGATTCAAGTAGTTTTATTGCTTCCTTGTTAAGATTGTTGCCTGCGTTGTATTTACAATTTACACCTAACAGGCATGCACTAACGAGTATAACTTCCACGTAAATTCCTCACTTTTTCTTTTTCTTTTTGCCTTGTATCTGAAGTAAAACTGCTTCGTTCGGAACTTTTTTCTTCCGCCTGCGTTTTTTCTCAGTTTCGCTTTTGTCTTCGTTATTTTCCTTTATGGCTTCTTCATCATTTTCCTTTTCCCAAATGTTAAATTCTATTTTTCTTGCACTTATATCTGCCCTGGAAAGCACCACATTAATAATATCACCTATTCTGTATACTTTTCGGCTTCTTTCACCGATAAGGCAAAACTGCTTGTCATTATAAACATAGTAATCATCCTCCATGCTGCTTAACCTTACAAGACCTTCTATGGTGTTATCAAGCTCTACAAACATACCAAAGGAAGTGACTCCCGAAATAATGCCCTCAAAAGTCTCACCTTCATGCTTTTTCATGAACTCTACCTTTTTAAGGTCTTCAGTATCCCTCTCTGCCTCATCAGCAGCTCTCTCCCTCTCCGAGCACATTTTTGCTATCTCAGGAAGGTTGGCAGTCCATAAATTTTCCCTGTCGGGATTCATTTGTCCTTTTAAGTATTCCTTCATAATCCTGTGTATTATAAGGTCCGGATACCTTCTGATCGGAGATGTAAAATGGCAGTAATACTTTGCAGCAAGGCCAAAGTGTCCGTGGCATATATGGCTGTATTTGGCTTTCTGAAGAGACCTTAGCATCACAGTGCTTATTACCGTTTCTTCCTTGGTTCCTCTGACCTTCTCCAACAGGTCCTGCAAAGCCCTTGGATGAATCTTGTTTATTCCTTTGAGGGTATACCCCAGATTATGGACAAATTCGCTGAAAGCCTCAATTTTTTCTGCGTCAGGCTCTTCATGAACCCTGTAAACAAAGGGTGTATTTGTCCAGAAGAAATGCTCAGCAACTGTTTCGTTACATATAAGCATAAACTCCTCAATAATATTATTAGCAATTGTAATTTCATACTTTTTGACTTCGACAGGCCTGCCATTTTCATCTAGAATTATCTTTGCTTCCTCAAAGTCAAAATCAATAGCCCCTCTTTGCATTCTCTTTTGCCGGAGTATAAGTGCAAGCTCCTTCATAGTCTCAAAGTCATATAAAAGATACTCATAGCGCTTTACAAGTTCCTCATCATTTTCCTCAAGTATCTTATAAACATTGGTATATGTCATTCTTTCATTAATATTTATAACACTTTCGAAAATATCATGATCTACAACTTTTCCTGAAAGGTCTATTTCCATCATAACAGTAAAACTCAAGCGGTCAATGTTCGGATTAAGACTGCAAATACCGTTTGATAATGTTTTAGGGAGCATCGGTATAACCCTGTCCACCAGATAAACACTCGTTCCCCGCTTCAAAGCTTCTCTGTCAAGAGGAGAATTCTCTGTCACATAATGGCTCACATCAGCAATATGTACCCCCAGCCTGTAATTGCCATTTGGTAAGCGCTCTATCGAAACAGCGTCATCAAGATCTTTTGCATCTTCTCCGTCAATAGTCACCATACGTAAATCTCTCAAATCACGCCTATTCTTTAGCATATCGGGAGTAACTGTCTGGCTTATTGATTCAGCCTGTTTTATAGTTTCCTCCTCAAACTCCTCAACAATGTTGTAGGACTTTATTATAGACAATATATCGGCGCCAGTCTCGTTTTTGTCACCAATTATTTCTACTATTCTTCCTTCGGCATTTCTTCTCTTTCCAGGCCATATAAGTATTTGCGCCACAACCTTCTGCCCTGACCTGGCATCATTAACTTCGTCCTTAGGTATAAAAATATCGCCTGATATCCGCTTATCATCAGGAATTACAAACCCGAAATATTTGCTGCTTTCAAAAGTACCTACAACTGTTGTATTAGCTCTTTTTACTATCTTAATAACTTCTCCTTCTGCCCTCTTATCACCAATTACTTTTTTATTTATTCTGGCAACGACCCTATCTTTATGCATTGCCCCATTAAGACTGTCTGCAGGAATGAATATATCCTTTATGTTGTCATCGTCAGGAACAACAAAACCATATCCACGTTCATTTCCCTGCAGGTATCCACATATAAGATTCATCCTTTCGGGAACGCCATATCTGTCTTTATGCGTTTTAAATATTACCCCTTCTGACTCAAGCTCTTCAAGTACACCCTTGAATACTTCCCTATCCTCCCTTGGAACATCAAGAACGGTTACAAGTTCACTGAACAGAAGCGGTTTGTAGGCATCCTCCCTCATAAATTCAATTATTCGTTCCTTTCTTTCATTCATAAAAACGTAAAGCTGCTTTAAGAAGTTAAATACCTCTCTAGCAACAAATCCTCCCTTTCCTAATAATGGCTGTCTATATGCCTATAATCTGACATAATATGTTTTCAAAGCAAAAACCAAGATTATTTACTGTTATCTTGGTTTTATTTATAACAATTGCTTTGTATTCTATTATAGACAAATCAGATTAATAATAAACAGAATAAACCCATTTTTACAATTTACATTATTTTTTCTCTCATAGACCCAATTCATCAGAAATATTTTTCACAGCCCTTAAGGAAATTTCTATGAACTCCTCAAGAGACAGCCCCAACTGGTCACAGGATTTGATTTGGTCCCTGTTTGCACCTTTGGCAAACCCTTTTTCATCAATCCTCTTCAACACAAATTCAACTGTTACATCCTCAAGTTTCTTTGACGGCAAAATTAAAGCAGACGCAATAATCAAACCAGAAACAGGGTCTGAACAATATAGAGCCTTATCAATTTTTCTTTTTCTTTCCATCCCGTGATAGTCATTATGCGCTTTTACAGCATATACTATAGAACTCTCCACATCCAGATTTTCTAAAATCTCAGCTCCAACCAGGCTGTGCTTTGAAGGGTCACCGGCAGTTTTGTCATAATCAATATCGTGCAGCAAACCAGCTATACCCCACTTGTCAATGTCTTCCTTAAAATGAAAAGCCAGTTCTTTCATTATTGCTTCAACTGCAAGAGAATGTTTAATCAAGTTTTCACTTTTTAATCTGCCTTTCAATT
Organism: Clostridiaceae bacterium; assembly: GCA_012513545.1. Next base: position 2 of record JAAZCB010000102.1, on the reverse strand, counting down.
CT
>JAAZCB010001175.1 GCA_012513545.1 Clostridiaceae bacterium | reverse complement strand
TGAAAACATCCGGAAAAGTACGACAATAAGATCTTACATTAGACTCTCTTTCTTCAAAAGCATTCATAATATTGGCCCCCATTAAAATAAAATAATAATTTCTGCACTATTTATTAAGTAAATTGAAGCATGTTAATTTTAAAACTGTAATACAACAAAACAATTTTATGTTACAAATTATTTATAGGCATAATAACGAATAAGTTAATTACATTCAGAAGTCAGTACCTAATCTTTTGTTCTAAAAAAAGAATTGTATCCAAATAGTCAGTGTCACCCCTAAAATACATTTTGTAATTCAATGAATTCTGCTTTCAATGCGTACCATCTAACTACTGCTTGAATAAATGTTATCTTTGCTAAAAATTAAAGTAATGGGAATAGAGGATTTAATTAATCGGACTTAATAAGTAAATATCTTTCCCCTAAAAAGTTCCTATAAACTTTTATTTGTATTTTCTTCGCATATTACCAAATTTGGTAATATGCCATTTTGTTCTTAATAATCATATGATATTTTTTTCATATTTGCAATATAATTTTTCATGCTTTTTCATTAAAAATATGAAAATTATTGTAAAAATCTTTATAAAATAATCATACTTTAAAATATTTTAGGATATGTGACAAAGACTTAATTTTTCATAAACAATCAGGTCAAGTTTATTGCCGTAATAAGTTAAAAAAAAATTGTTTTCAATGACTCTTCCTGTTTGTGGCATGACATATAAAAGGTAAAATTTTTACCCTAAATAGAAAAAAAGTTACGTTTAAATATTACAGGATATGTGTAAAAATAAATGTATGGAACAAAATAAATATTCGAGTAAACAAAAGAAAGGGTGATTCCATTGAGATAATAAAAAATCAGTATTAAAACACATTCGTCCTAATGTGAGTTATTTCACCTGTGTGTGAATAACAGGAGGTATAGTAATGATTAAATCAGGAATAGTGTCTATATCACCAACATCAACCTTATACGTTTTAAAACGTGCTATTATGAATTATGTTATACGTTGAAAATTATATTTCCTATAATGGAGATTCTTATAAAATTGAAACATCTGCTCATAAGCAGGCAGCAAGAAAAGAAACAATTAGTAAATGTCAAATGCTTGATTTACTAAAAAACAGTAATAGCTTTATTACTGTAGACCTAGGGGTTGGCGCAAAATCTCTATGCATTGCTGCAGATATTTTTAATATATCTACTTCTAAACTTGCAAACTATATGCCATCGACAAACTTAACCGCAGTTGAAAACAGTACAATATATTTAAAGTCCATTTATAAGTGGGATGAATACAATAATAGCTGGCATTTCCTGGGTAATGCAGAGCACGTCATTAAGAAACTTACTCTGGATTATCTGGCATATGAAGAAGGCAGCGAACCACTTAAAGCTACGAAAAAGTACATATTCAATTATGCATCCAAAAACTATTACAACAACAACGCACTTATAAAAGCTTGTTTGGAATCTTATAGAAAATACAGCATCTCGGGTTATACAGAATATTGCAGGGAACCTTCTGTAGAATATGCATTTTGATTTATGGGAACTAATATTTTGTAATACGGTTTAACAGTACTAAAAATAAAAACTCTGCTCGTTTTATATAATTAATTTAATATAAATACTGCACAAAATAGAGTTTTGCATACTCCCCTAAGGAATAGGAAAAAGGACTTAATGTTATTTGTAAGTCCTTTTTCTTATTATGAGCCATTTCCCGAAGGGAAATCAGGCAAAAAGCAAGGGACTCGATGTCCCGCAGCTTTTTATTATGAGCCATTTCCCGAAGGGAAATCAGGCAAATTGATAATATATCTTGGATATGATACAATTTTATTAGAATAAAGAGTTTTTCAGCCGTACGCAATAGTAAATTATGTATTCTATGGTGTTATTTTGTAATCTTTTCTCTGCAGCAGAAATTGATCAATACGGACATAAATTAAGATAAATTTTTATTTGAAGGGGTGTATCTATTATGAAGAAAATCTTCAGCAGAGCACTTTCTCTGTTGACAACCGTTTTAGTGGCATGTTCTGTCCTTTACAGCATGCCCGTTCCAGTTCAGGCTGCATATTCCCTGCCTGTTGACGTTGAGGCGGAAGCCTGCACTCTCGGCAATGGGGCCACTCTCGCTACCAATGTCTATGGAACTGAATATCCCGGATATTCGGGGGAAGGATTTGTATGGGTAACCAATGCGGGCACAATAACGTTCGAGGTTAAAGTACCTGAAGATGCCATGTATGAAATTTCGACAAGATGCTGGATGTATCTCGGAAACGAAGGAGAGACCAGGCTCCAGGCTGTTAGTGTCAACGGCGTATCACAGGGTAATTTCTATATTCCGAATAAAGGCGGATGGATTGATTACAGTTTTGGGTTCGTCTTTTTAAAAGCCGGTACAGCAAAAATTGAGATTGGCACATCCGGAAGCTGGGGCTTTATACTGTATGACAAAGTGAAATTTGACTATGCAGATATGCCGGAGCTTAAAATTGACGCAGCTACCTGTGATGTGAATACAACCCCCGAGACAAAGTCTCTTATGAAGTATCTTACAAGTGTCTACGGCAATCATGTTATTTCCGGTCAGCAGGAAATTTACGGTGGAGGAAATAATGGCGATATGGAACTGGAATTTGAGTACATATATGAAAAGACAGGCAAATACCCTGCAATCAGAGGCTTTGATTTTATGAACTACAATCCTCTGTACGGCTGGGAAGACGGCACAACAGAACGTATCATCAAGTGGGTAAAAGATAAGGGCGGTATCGCAACAGCATGCTGGCATATCAATATACCCTCAGATTTTGCAAACTATAAGCCCGGTGATAAAGTGGACTGGACACTGTGTACATATAAGCCGAACGCAAGCTTTAATACAGCTAACTGTCTTGATCCATCGACAAAAGAGTACGCATACCTGATGCTTGCAATCGATGATCTTGCCGAACAGCTCCTCATCCTTCAGGATGCAAAAGTTCCCGTGCTTTTCCGTCCATTCCATGAGGCCGAAGGCAACAATAACACAGATGGCAAGGGAGCATGGTTCTGGTGGGGTACCGGAGGTTCCGAGGTATACAAAGAACTTTGGAAGCTTCTTTACAAGACTCTGACCGAAGAATATGGTCTTCACAACTTAATATGGGAAGTAAATCTTTATTCCTATGCAAATTCATATGAATGGTATCCGGGAGATGAATATGTAGATATCGTTGCCTATGATAAATATGAAGGCTCCCCTTACACCTGGAAAACAAGTGCTGCAACCTCAATCTTTCTCACTCTTGTGAATTACACAAACGATACTAAGATGGTTGCAATGACTGAAAATGATGTTATCCCTGATATTCAGAATATAGTTAATGAAGGAGCCTGGTGGCTGTATTTCTGCCCATGGTACGGTGATTTTCTGACCAGTTCGAGATATAATGACCCTGAGCTTCTAAAGACTATATACAACAGTCCGTATGTAATTACCCTTGATGAGCTTCCGGAAAATATATACGAATATACAGAAACTTCTACACCATCCCCCTCTCCGGTTATTACATATGGTGATTTGAATGGTGATAAAAAGGTCAATTCAACAGATTATGCACTGTTAAAGAGATATATTCTGAATATAATAGAAGAATTTGATGTCCCCAAAGAAGCAGCAGATTTGAATGGAGACGGTAAAATAAATTCAACCGACTATAATATTTTGAAAAGATTCTTGCTTGAAACAATAACGGAAATTCCTCTAACTAATAAGTAATTCATTTTTTGAAAAAAAGCTTAAAGTCATAATTTCAATAGAAGCATCCTTTGAAAATACAGGGGATGCTTTTTCTTTGTCTCCTGATAAAGCAAGCTTTCCTGCACTCCCCTGTTTAAACGTAAAAACAAGGATTTTAGAAAGGTGATGCATTAATTTCAGCAAATGTGTTGAAGAATTCCAAAAATACCGATAATATATAGTTAGAATATGTTGTCATACATTGTTATTAATCGTAATGGGGTGTCACAATAATGATCCACTTGATGGGGTATACAATATACGAAGTGATTTTCAGAGGGGGCAGTTCAGCAGTTTACAGAGGCATCAGGAATTTGGATAATTGTCCGGTTATAATAAAGCTATTAAATAATGAATACCCCTCTACCAAAGAGATATCCGCTTTTATCCGGGAATATGATATTGTGAGCAGGATAGCTGGTGAAGAAGTAATAAAAGCATATGCAATAGAAAAATACAGAAACAGCCTTGCTATTGTCATGGAGGATATCGGAGGAGAATCGGTAAATAAGGTATTGCAATCCATTAATATAGGATTTGGCGAAAAATTGTCGCTGGCCATTCAAATGACAGATTCTTTAATTCAGATACATAAGCAGAACATTATTCATAAGGATGTAAATCCAACAAACTTCATATGGAATTATAAAACTAATAAGGTGAAAATTATTGACTTTGGTATTTCTGCCGAATTAGTCAGGGAAGCATCTCAATCCATTAACTTAAACATTTTAGAAGGAACCCTGTATTATTTGTCTCCTGAACAAACCGGAAGAGTAAACAGACCAATGGATTACAGAACCGATTTATACTCTCTCGGTGTCACCTTTTATGAATTATTCACCGGTCAATTGCCATTCAAGGGCGATGGTGAATTGGACTTAATATACTCCCACATCGCTAAAATTCCAATTCCTCCAAGAGATATAAATTCCGAAATTCCAGTCATCCTTTCAGATATAGTAATGAAGCTCCTTTCCAAAACAGCTGAAGAGAGGTATCAATCCGCACTGGGATTGAAAAAGGATCTCGAACTCTGCCGGAAAATGCTTGAAGAAAAAAAAGAACTAAATAAGTTTACACTTGGGGAAGGAGATTTTGTCGACAGGTTTGAGATACCGCATAAGCTGTATGGGCGTGAAGCAGAAATTGAAAAAGTGATTGGTGGCTTTGAAAAAGCTGCAGAGGGACATTGTGAATTTCTGCTGGTAAGTGGTTACTCAGGGATTGGAAAATCTTCTCTGATTCATGAGATTCGTAAACCAATAATCGGTAAAAAGGGATATTTTATATTTGGCAAGTATGATCAATACGAACGAGATGTACCATATTACGGGATTATCCGTGCTTTTCAGGAGTTAATAAGACAGTTTCTGGCCGAGCCCCAGGCCAGTTTGGATAATTGGAAAAGGAATATCACGGAGGCTTTAGGAGGCAACGCACAAGTTATAGTAGATATTCTTCCTGAATTGGAACAGATTATTGGACCTCAACCTCAAGTTGCCTTGCTCAATCCTTTAGAGGCACAGAATCGTTTTCAGATGACTTTCCTTGAATTTATAAATGTTTTTGCCAGGAAGGAACATCCTCTGGTAATCTTTCTTGATGATCTTCAATGGAGCGATACTTCAACCCTTGATTTAATCAAATACATTTTGACCTCGGGTAATATACATTATGTCCTTTTTATAGGTGCCTACAGAGAAAATGAAGTGAATGCCGGCCATCCGCTATTAGCAATGATGGAGAAATTGAAGAACGCTCAGCAAGCTTCAAATCCGTCATTTAATCAGATATTCCTGAAGCCTTTGGAATTTGCTGCAATAAATCAATTGATAGCTGATACCTTCCATAGTCAGCCCAATTTAACCGAACCCCTGGCAAGCATTATTTATCAGAAAACAAAGGGAAATCCGTTTTTTGTCAGACGGCTCTTAAGTTCTTTGTATCTCCAGGGAACATTCACTTTTCTGTCTGAAAAGGGTCAATGGACATATGACCTGGAAAAGGTAAAAGCTGTTGAAATAAGCGATAATGTGGTAGACTTACTTGTAAAGAGTCTGGAGTCTTTACCTTTGGCAACAATGGATATTCTCAAGCTGGTTGCCTGTATTGGATCCCAATTTGATTTGGCAGCTGTTTCGCAAATCAGCAAAAGACCTGTATGGGTACTTGGCAAGGATTTGTGGGTGGCCATCGAAAAGGAAATTATACTGCCACTTAACAATAACTATCGGTTTATAAATACATTGGAAAAAGATACAAATACTAATGATCTGGAAATGTGTTTTTGTTTTGCCCATGACCGTATCAGGCAGGCTGTATATTCCCTGATCCCGGAACGGGAGAAATGTGAAATTCATCTAAACATAGGAAATGTGTTTTTAAAGTCTTTCAGGAAAACAAAACAGACCGATGCTATTTTTGATATTGTAAATCATTTGAATATCGGTATGGATTTAATCGAGCAACAGGATGAAAGGATTGAACTTGCAGATCTTAACATTTTGGCAGGAAATAAAGCAAAAAAATCAACTGCTTACTCGGTAGCCCTAAGCTTTTTTGAAACGGCTAGATCTCTGTTATCCGATGAAGAGTGGGCTTTGATGCCTGACAAGTACTTCTCCCTGTTGCTTGAACAGGCGATGGCTGCTTTGCTGACAGGGGACTTGTTAAGAGCTGATACCATTTGCGGGCATTTATCAAAAATTGCTGATAATAATATTGATAAAGGCGCTGTTACTAATATTAAAGTCCTGATACTTATTTTTCAGGGTAAACTTAGTGAAGGCCTCAATGAAATAAGGAAAACCCTTCGTCTGTTCAATATTTCTTTGCCGACAAGCGATGAGGAGATTGAGCAGAAAATGCAGGAAGGCATAAAGACTATGCTGCAATTTTTAGCTCGTACACCCGTTGAAGATCTTGTTAATCTTCCTGTAATGAATGATCCGGAAAAACTTATGGCGATGAAGTTGCTTTTTCAAGCAGTCCCTTCCGGGCGTCAAGTCAATCCGAATCTGTATTTTACAGTGTTGCTGATGATGTTTGAACTGACTTATGCTCATGGGATCTCTCCCCTGTCATGCGGGTGTTTTGTCAATTGCGGGGTTATTTTGGGAAAGGTGCTTGGTGATTATGAAACCGGTTATAAGTTGGGAGAGGCAGCTTTTGCAATAGCCGACAAGCTTAAGGCGGAATCGGAAAAAACCCCGGCTTATTTTATTTTTCCGTTTCTCTCTTACTGGCGGACTCATTATCAGGAATCTCTGGATTATTATGATTTAGCCTACCGGACGGGACTGGAAACAGGCGATCTTATGCACCTTACTTATATCATTGCCCATAAAGTTCACTTATTAATGTGGATTGGCAAAAATTTGAACGAGTGCAAGGTGGAAACAGAAAATACCATCGAACTTCTAAAGCAGTTCAAAGGCAACATGCCTTTAGTTTTAACCGATATTGTTTATTATACGATTCAGAAGTTTCAGGCAATCCCTGAGCACAATGATTTGCTGTATTTTGAAAAAAAAGATAAAGAAATGATCGATAGGATTGAAAGCCTGCACAACATCGTGTATTTGGCTAGATTTTATGTATACAACACCTATGTAAACATTGTTATGGACAATATGAAAGAAGCGATAAAATGGAACACGTTAGCAGATAAGATTATCTTTGCCGGGCTCTCGGATTTTACCATACCCGACCACTATTTGTTTAAAGCTATGACTCTTATTTATAAGTGGAATGGAGCAACACCTGAAGAAAAAATTGACATAAAGGAAACCTTGACCAATATCCAACAAAAAATGAAATACTGGTCGGAAAATTGTCCTGCCAATTTTGAACATAAATACTATTTAATCTGCGCAGGAATAGCAATTATCGAGAATGAATACGTCGATAAAATCATCGACCTTTTTCAAAAGGCAATAGATTCCATCAAAGACAACGACTTTATTCAAATAAAGGCAATATGCAACGAATTATTCGGCAAGTTCTGGCTATCCAGAGGGAATGAAACAATCGGGAAAGCGTATATTCGCGAAGCTCACTATTTATATAAGCAGTGGGGAGCCAATCGCAAGGTTATGCTTTTAGAAAAGCAGTATGCTCATTTCTTCTATACTAATGAAGCTAGCCTGCAAGGAGCTAAAGTAAAAAAAGGAACTACCGGAACAATTACAAAAATGGCTTCCAGTTCAATTGATATGGCTTCCATATTGAAATCCACCCAGGCCATCTCCAGTGAAATTAAGATCGAAAGATTACTGGCAATATTGATTAATACTATGATTGAAAATGCAGGTGCTCAACGGGGATGTCTGCTTCTTAAGAATGAAGCCAACGGACAATTTTGTATTGAAGCAACTCAGGACTGCAATTCCCGCAAGCTTCAGATAGTGTCTCCGATTCCCTTTACTGACAGCGAGGAGCTATGTCAGGAAATTGTGCAATATGTTACCCGAACCGGAAAAACTGTAGTTATTCACGATGCTTGCTCCAGCCACAACTGGCAGAATAATCCTTACATAATGAAGAATGCTATAAAATCAGTATTATGTATGCCGGTTATATACCAAAACCGGTTAAAGGGTGTGGTTTATCTGGAGAATAATCTTTCCGACAATGTTTTTACCTCGGAACGATTTGAGACCTTGAAAATCTTATCTTCCCAAGCATCTATTTCAATTGAAAATGCCAGGCTCTATGAAAACATGGAAGATAAAGTAAAAGATAGGACAATTCAGTTGAATGAAGCCAATGAAAAGCTCAAAGAATTATCTTTGCATGACCCTATAACAAACCTGTATAACAGAAGGTATACTTTTGAGATTGCATACGATAAAATAAATCAATTCATTCGCAGCAAAACAGTGCTGCAGAATAATAATGAGAAAAGGCAGCTTTCAATAGGAGAAAACGTTATCGGAGTGTTCTTGATTGATATTGATTACTTTAAAGATGTAAACGATACTTATGGTCATTTGGCAGGGGACAATGTACTGATTAGCATATCAAAAGTCCTGAAAAACATAACAAGAGCAGATGATATAATAGTCCGTTGGGGAGGAGAAGAATTCTTAATTATACTATATAATACCAAATTGGAGTATCTGGAGAAGTTTTCAAAAAGGATTCTTAAGGAAGTAAAAGAGACCCCGATAGTGGTACGTGAAAATATAACAATACGCAAGACTTGTTCCCTTGGGTATGTAGAGATGCCTCTGGATATAACTAATCCAGAACTGTTAACCCTTGAACAGGTAATAAACTTAAGTGACTATGCGTTATATTGCGCCAAAGAGCACGGAAGAAACTGTGCAGCTCATTTTAAGCTGATAAAACCCATTGGTAAGAATGAAGAACTCAGGAAATGTTTATTTAATTTATCAAAGTCTACCAAGCTAAATGAGGAGTATTTTAAAATAGAGTTTGTTAAGAATGCGTGACAGGGGACGGCAGATTGTGCGAAAAGTAAATCTATACTCCGTCCTTGAACTATCTCATACCTGTTTTTTGTCAAAAACTTAGTATTTTAACCCTGAATTCAAAAATACTATTGAAGCCGGTAC
>JAAZCB010001174.1 GCA_012513545.1 Clostridiaceae bacterium | reverse complement strand
TAGCTGTATCCCCAGCCAGTTTAGAAAATTTTAGAAGAGATACCCTCTGCAACAGAGCCAGTATGGCCATTTGAACATACTGTGTCACAAATGGTGCAATAACATATGTTTCAAGATCTTTGTCCTCACCTGTCACACATATTAGTGAATGGTGGGTAACTCCATGAATAGTTCCATAATCTATCCAACGGGCGTAAATACTTTTTTTCAATATACTTCTTTTCATGTTGATATTTTGACAGGTCAGATTTTCTTCAATAAAAGCAAAAGCATACAATACATTGGAAATGCTTTCTTTGGAACGGTCATAGCACTGTGATAGGTAGTTATATTCCCCGTTCTCCCCTTTAATACTTTTGCTAAGGGAATCATCTCGTACCAAGCAGCAAACAAACATGCGGTCGTCCAAAGCAGGACTGATACCATCCAGATTCAGTAAGTTTTTAATGAAAGGGGGTATATAAATCAACGCCGGTTTTTTATCACCTTTCAGATATTTTTGATTAAGCTCTTTGAAATCCTGAACTAATTCCAAATCCTCTTTTACATGTAGATCTAATTCAATACTATCGGCAACTACCGGATGCGAATTCTCTTGCGCATCCCCGTTACGTTTTAAAATGAACGGCAGGTTGATTCTCCGTCCGTATTCATTTATTTTATTCACATCTTTAATGTCATAACCTGATTCCTTTTTTTCATCAATATATTTGTCACCATAATATTCTAATTGAAAATACAGAATGCCTATACCATTATTGACCAGCTTAAGCTTTATTCCCCTTACTGCAAGAACGAATTTTTCCTTGCCGTGCTTGATGACATATTCTCCTATGATGTCTTTTTCATCCTGGTTACCATCCAATTTGAATTCATAATTATGAACCAAACTGTCTTTCCCTATTCCAAAGATAAGATTACGGGCATGCCTGTTAAAGTACTGAAAGCTTGCATAGTCCTGAAGATATTTATCGTTATTATCCTCTGTTGTATGGTGAGGTATAACCTCCTCATCCCAATTGGTTGGATGCCAATATTGACCTGGTGAAATCCTCCTAAAAGACTTTTGATCATTAGTCCAAATAAAAGGGAAAATAAAAGTGTGGTAACTATATGGCAATTCCATTTAAAGTAATTCCCCTTCCTTGTTTTTTCGCGACCTATTTATTGATACTATTATGTAATTTTCCTTTCGCAGTTTTTCGTTACCCTAAACTTCCTCAAGTACGCCAAATCCTGTATTCGTCTTGGCACCTACCCCCATATCAATGAGTATTTGATTGAATAAATTCAGCTTAGTATCGGTATTTAATACTTTATCAGTCAGTCGGAATCTAAATAAAAACACTACATTAGGGATTACTTTTAACAGAGTTAACGGATTTGGTTCAGTTAAACCGTTGTATTCGGTTTCAGAGGTCTTATGGGGAGTGATATTCTCTAATCCCAGCAATCGATTTTCTTTACCTGCTTTTACAATAACCGCATCATAAAAAACATCCCTCATGGCAGTATTTTCTTTATCTCCATTG
>JAAZCB010001173.1 GCA_012513545.1 Clostridiaceae bacterium | reverse complement strand
TGGGATATCTGTATGTTTTCCCTTTCATTATTTCTTTCCACTAACGAAACCTCCGACCTTTTATGGATTATGCTTAACAAACAGCCAATATCTGTCATAAACCATATTATATAGCGCTTTATAGCAAAGCATTACTCATATAATTATTTGTTGTTAACAGCACTTTCTTTATTATATCCAAGTTATTTTGATTTCAAGCCGTAAATATCCTTTTCAACTAATAGCAACGCTCTTTCTTTGGTTTTTTCATCGGAATTAAGAGCCTCCTGCAAAAATTCGGGATTGTTTCTTAGAAATTCAGCCATTGCTTCTCTTGGATTCTCCATATACTTCTCAATCATCAGAAGCTGCTCATTATTTATTATACCCATGGAAAATACTTTTCTGAAAAGATCAATGTCTATGTCAACCATTGAAAAGGATTTTACTCCGAACGAGTTTAAAAGCTCTTCTCCTCCCTGCTTTCTGTCTACAACAACTACGCTCCACTTAATTTCCCCACCCTTGTTTTTTATAGCAGGGATCCATGCTCTTTCATAGCTTGAAGCTTCAGTTATAAGATCTGCTACATGGAGCACCTTTTTGCCTTCAAGGCTTTCAAGCTCTTCGGTCCTGTCCCCATATGCAGTAACCGAATTCATATTCTTGAATATTGTTATATGAGGCTTTCCCAATTGTTTTGCTATAATAAGGGAGAAAAACCAGTCCCTTCTTTCGCCCCCGGAAATATAATCAATCTCGTCAAGGCTAATATTCTCTCTGATAAAAAAGCACATTTCGTCAATTAATCCTCTGTATATTTCATCCTGATCATAATTTCTGAGAGTCTGATAAAGAATCTCTTGGGAACATGATAAAAAGTTAACTTTTTCATTATCAATAAACTTAAGTAAATCAACAGCTTTCTTTTCACTTCCATAAAGGAAATGCGTGTTTATATAATATGGTCCGATGGATCCTGAAGTATACCAGAAAGGTTTATTCTGTGGACACACCCTTACAGCATCAGTTTTAAACAACCAAGAGATAAGATTTTCATTATTCTTTTTCAACTCAATACTCCTCCTAACATTTATTTGCCAAATAATATTTGAGTCCCGGTATGAAGGTGCTAAAAATGCTTTTACCACACCTAAAACAACATTGTACGAAATATATATACAATTGCTGTAGAAATATGGTATAATAAAATTGTAATAAACGATTTAATTATACTATATATTATAATTAAGGCAATATAAAATTATATAGGTTTGTTATGAGCTTTATTAATTATTTCTTTAGTCAGAACGTAATTCCTTAAGATAATCAGCTTTAGATAAATGTTTATATCAAATTTACATAAAAAACACTACTTAACACACTTATTTCATTTTAATTATAATTGTTGTTAGAGAGAACTATTCGTAATGGTATGAAGGGGGTATTAGTATGAGTAACAGACTTATAACCTGCGACAAAGATTTGACAGTGCTTACAATCCTGAACAAAAGCGGCAATCCGACCTTTTTATCCTACAATGATATTACTCATATCCGGATAGGATATACAACTCAATCAAGATTATTCTTTAAAAAGACTACTGAGAAGATAGAAATAATGCCAAAAGGAAGTAAAAAACCTATTATTCTGACTAAGCCGATGGATTGGGAGCACTTTGAACAATATAAGCAGGAAATTTCAAGGTTTGCCAGAGAAAATAAAATAGATTTTTTAACTTTTGGGTAACTCTTGAACAAAAACCATAATCCCGTATTCTTAATTGGATACGGGATTTTTATTTAACCTCTTTCGAACGAAGTGAAAGAGGGAAAAGGCGAGGGTCTCGATGATCCGATGCTTTTTAAAAATTCATGATGTATTTTAGTCGGTATAAATGTTTTGCTCATTCTGAAGGCACTCCGCCATAGTTCCGTCAAGCTTAACTTTATAATACCTTCTGTCCTCGGTATTAAAATAGTAAATCCAATCACCCACTATTTCCATGTCTGTACATTTTCCATCAACAATAACCATGTTTTCTGAAGCGTCCTTTTTCATTTTATTTATACTGTTATTATCTTCACCATCTAAATAGTATATCCAGTCACCCACAATGAATATGTTTTCATAATGTGAGTACCTGATTGATTCTCCGTCGTTTATATATTCAACACCTGCTATGATATTACTGTTTGTGTCGAACAAACAAGTCAGGTCTATGTTATAATCTTCATTCATCTCCGGGTCTTTTCCAATAGTCTTAATATCCTTATTATATAATTTGTTCCCGCTATTCCATTTAAAGCATGTATAATAAATAACCTCCTCACTAATATCCATCCACAAGACAAAGAAGTCTTCTCTGGCTACACTCTTACCACGCGGTACTTCTTCCAAATACTTTTTTGCATTGTATTTCACTACTGGTATTTTTGTGTTATCAGGTTCTAGCTTGTACAAAGAGTGATCCTTTGAGTTTATATAAAAGATACTGTTCCGATAATTTCTAATAAATATTGCCGTGTCATCGTTTATTTTAGTTCTTTCTGACCCGTCCTTCCTGATTTTATAAAGCTTGCCTTCATCGCTATTATTGGAATAAAAAACCCAGTCTTCACTAATATCCAAATACTCGGCATTATCCTCACACAATTCCACGTACTCTGTTCCATCTGTTTTTATTTTATACAGCTTGCCAACAAGATTGGCATAAACCCATTCACCATTTCTAATATGCCTTCTATCGCTCTTATAAACTACAGCCTCATTATCGGTATCACACTTTTCATAAAGCTCCCTGTCCCATTTATGGTTTGAACAAATCTGAGCGTCTGAAAGATTAAAGAAATTATGCCTTAAGACATCGTGGCGGCTTTCTTCTTCACCACTTTTCATTATAAGGCTCGGATCATCATGGGTAACATCAAGATGATAGTACTTGCCCTCTATTTTCACAATATTCCACGCATGATTTTCCCAGCCTTCCGAGGATACCGCCTCACCTGTTATTATTTGAGATTCAATTCCTGCTCTCGAAAGTAAAATATGCATGGCTTTTGCATATCCGTCACATACAGCCACACCCTTCATAAACACACCAATATGTGAATGGGACTCAATCGGCACTGTATTTTTTTCATAATTTTCCACATCATATTTGCAATTTAATATTATGTAATCATGCAATGCCAATTCCTTGTCAAGCTCACTCATTCCAGGTTTGATTAATGACTCTGTAATTGAATTGACTTTTTCATTTAAGGCATCGTAACTGTCAAATAATTCATCATTAAGTTCGGTAGTTTTCTTGCTGTCTTCAAGATAAAGGTTATAAAGGCTGTCCAATTCTTTTAATACTGTTATGTCTGTTATAGAATTGTCATAAAGACTTAATTTTCTGATTTCATCCAGCTTTTCCAAGGGTGAAATGTCAATAATCTGGTTACACGCCAGGTCAAGTACGTTTAAGCCAGTCAGCTCCCTAAGACTTCCAATATCCTGAATCCTGTTTCCCCACAAGTCAAGAACAGTCAAATTCTTTATTTCTTTCAGACACTCTATACTTCTGATGTTATTGTCAAAAAGAAATAACTCCAAAAGATTTTTCAAATTCTCTATTCCATCCAAATCAGAAATATCTTTTTTTTGAGCGTTAAGACTGATTATAGTCTGGACATCTCCCTTTGTTAAATCTCCTTCAGGTTTATTAATCACTTCACGAATCACTTCTTCAAGCTTTATGTCCTTAAAATTTATTACCTCTTCAGAATCTGCAAGCTTTTCTTCTGAAGTTATAACTACTACTTTATAACTGTCTTCCCATTCTACTTTGGCACCAAGACTTTCAGCAACGAATCTTGCCGGAACAAGAGTTCTT
>JAAZCB010001172.1 GCA_012513545.1 Clostridiaceae bacterium | reverse complement strand
TAAAAAAGCCTACAAGACTTTTATCACTTGGTGAAAGAATGAAGTGTGAATTCATAATGGCTATGCTTCATAACCCTGAGATAGTATTTCTGGATGAACCTACAATTGGTCTTGATGTAATAGCTAAAGACAAAATTAGGGAGTTCATTCTTGAAATGAACTCCCAGGGTGTCACCTTCATACTTACGACTCACGACCTTGGAGATATAGAAAGGCTTACCGAAAGAGTAATTGTAATAAATCACGGGGAGACAGTTTTCGACAACTCAATTGATGCCTTGAGAAGTCATCTTGGTACAAAAAAAGCCGTTTCAATAACCACCAGCGGGCCATTACCAATCTTGGATATACCAGGAGTGGAGGTAAAAAACAGGTTATCGGAATACAGCGCTGAGCTTGAGCTTGATGTTAGTTTAATGGAGCTGAACAGGTTTATAGATTATATAAACAGGAACAGCACATTAAGCGATATGTCGTTACAGGAGCTCCCAATTGAAGAAGTAATAAAAGACCTGTATTCAGGCACAGATAAAAACACCGGAATTACTTATTCAGACTGAATAAATTGCGGCAGAAAACAGTTACGGAGTTCTTATAATATTACTTAACACAATTTACAAACAAATGAAATGGGCATAAACCTTGAGTCAGGGGGGGTACCCCTGACTTATTCATTCGATCCCGGACCAGACAATATTCCTAAGATTTATTACCGCTTCGGCTTCCCATTCAATATTTTTTCCCAAAGGGCACATGTATGCCAATACGAAATTTTCAACAGGATCCATATACAGGCCGCATAGCCCTGCACCCTCATGGGAAAAAGATCCTGGAGAAAGAAATGTATTATTTGAATAAACATTCATACCCAGGCCATATTCCATTTCGATTCCACCCGCATCCCAGCAGTAGTTAATGGCTCCCTTGATGTGATTTCTTGTCATGGCCTCTACTGTTTTTCTGGACAAAATCCGAGCCCCATTTAATGTACCTTTGTTAATCAGCATTTGTCCAAGCCTCTGCAAATCCCCCAGTGTGGAATGCAACCCTCCTCCCCCTCTGGGCGAAGCCCAATCAGGCCTTGTTTTATCCTTTTCATACCATTCTCTCTCATGCTTATCCGTAAAGCATACCCGATCCAGAAATTCATCGGGTATATCAAAAAATGTGGTATTCATACCCAGAGGAGTTGTTATATTATCCAGTACATACTTTTCAAAGTGTATTCCCGACACTCTTGATACGATTTCAGCCAATATGATAAAGCCTGTAGATGAGTACCTCCACTCCTTACCGGGAGCAAGCAGCAGAAAATCCCTCAGTGACTCTTTTATCCATTCTTTTTTACTAAACCAGCGCCAATCCAGCGGATAGGGTTCGAAAAATGCTCCCGGGTCAGGTCGTATGCCCGAAGTATGAGTCAGAAGGTGAATAATCTTTATCTTCTCAAACATTGGGGTTTTGAATTCCTTCAATATTTCAGCTACAGGCTGGTCAAGTCGGATTGCTCCTTTTTCAACAAGCTGTAGAATAGATACAGCAACAAATACCTTTGTTATTGATGCTATAGTTCTTATGGAATCAGGAAGAAAATCTTTTTCGTCATTATCGTAAAGTAGTTTTCCCATTGAATTGTGTACAAAAACCTTGCCGTCCTTTGACATAATATAAGCTGCCGCCTGAAGTCTCTTTCTATCAATAAGCTCTGATAAATGCCTGTTTACCTGTTCTATGGTCTCAGGACAGTACCCGACATCCTCCGGCTTGTACTTATGCTGCTTCTTATGTACTTTTATTTTTCTTTCATCAGCCATTTTCTCCACCCCCGGGTTAATTTTGTTACCCAACCTTCCCAACGCCTTCATGGGCTCTATGCCTCAAAATTTATAGTCGGGAAAGTTGAGTTTGTAATACTAATTTATTTTATATATAGTATTTTATCAAAGTATAATAAAATTTGTACAGATAATTTAATAATTCAACTTTCCCACTTTTAGGATTATGAGGCTCTGTTTGCTCACAAGTTAAGGTAAAAAGTTTACTTTTTTTGCCGCAGTGAGCAATGCTGCGATAGTAACAAAGAACTCATAAATCCTATGGGGAAGTTGAATTATTAACCTTTATTGGAAATTTTTTTGTTTTTTATTTTTATTGGTATAAATCAAACTTCTGTATAAAAATTCCGTAACCAAAACGAAACATGGGTGAAACATGGGGACGGTTCTCTTGTTTCATTAAAATGAAACAAGAGAACCGTCCCCATGTTTCGCACCCATGTTTCGCATAAAAAAACCCGCTGTTTCTTTCTTTGGAAACAGCGGGCTCTTCAAGCTAATTATTAGAGTTCATCAAGCAATTTATACAGAATTACAGCTGCCTGTGCTCTGTTTGCAGTATCTATTGGAGCAAATCCTCCATCAGGCATACCATTGATGACTCCAGCCTTTTGCATTGCAGCTACGGCTTCTTTTGCGTATTCTGAAATGCTCGAAGCATCTTTAAAGTCTATAGCTTTTGATACATCAGACAGAGTGATTCCTGCTGCTTTCAGTGCACTGTAAGTCATAACAGCCATGTCCTGACGGCTTATTTTCTCGTTTACGCCAAAGGTGCCGTCTGGCTTTCCTTTTACAATACCTGTTTCATAGGCAGCTATAACCGCTTTCTGATACCATTCACCGGACTTAACATCCGAGAACGGATTACTCAATCCTTCTGATTTCACATCAAAGGTCGTAACAAGCATCTGGACAAACTCTGCTCTTGTGACTTCCTTCTTTGGAAGGAATGAGTCAGAAGATACACCTTTTACAATCTCACGGGCTGCTAACGCTTCAATACTGTCTTTTGCCCATGAAGTCTCTTCGAGGTCTTTAAGACTTGTTTCGGCTGGTATAGCTACATATTTACTGAAGTGCTTTGATTTAAACTGCACCTTGCCATTGTTATAGCGACCATTCTTAACAACTTCCAATTTACCGTTATCATCGATATAGTAAACAACTACTCTTACCGGGTTAATCCCTGCTCCGAGAACATAAGGATATGATACCTGCACCTTTTGGCCTGGAGTGAAACTACTCAATTTTTCTCCTCCGACACTCAGGTTGAAATCAAATACAACATTATTGCCTACTTTACTTCTTACTTCTTCAGACAAAGTGGCTGTATCTACTTTACTTATCTGCAAATCTATCTGTGCATCCTCTTTAAAGTCCTTGAAAAGAGACACAGGCAGTTCCACACTTGCAAGACCTGCATTTATTTCAATCTTATTAATGTTAGCGTCAGCTGCAGCTTTAATCATTGATGTATTAAGCTTTACAACAACATCTTCTGCTTTATCGTCAACTTTAACATCAATTTTAACAATTCCATCCTTGATGTTCTTAACTGCTTCATTAAATGTTGTTTCATTGACTGTAGCTATTGACCTTCCGTCTTTATCTACTTCTGGAACCACGGTTATAGTATCATTTTTCCCTGTATCTGTTTCACTTCCTGTATCAACGTCGCCTCCTGTATTGCTGGAACCGCCGGAACTTCCCGAACCTCCGGAACTTCCTGAACCACTGGATTCTTTAGTAAGAGTCAGTTCACCAAATACAGATGTATCCATATAAGCAGTTCCTGATGGATCATTCCATGTAGCATAACTTAGACGTGAACCATTTGTTGCGTCATTTATCTGAACGTCAAAACCAATCTTCATATTTTTAACCGGTTTTACGCTCTTAAGCGGAATTTTCATTTCAACAGTATAGTTTGTTCCATTAACACTAACTTCAGATTCAAAGCCTTCCGCAATGCTTTCAGGATTGAAACTGGTTTCATTCTCAAAATTAACTCTATACTGCCCATCGTTGCCTTCTTCATAAAAAGGTGTTTTACCGTTGTTCTGGTCAACAAAGATCTCAATGGAATCCTGTTCCCATGCATTAACGTTGGTTTTATCAAGCGAATCATCTTCAACCTGAACAAGAACATAAAGATTCTCGTTGTCCCAAAGTGTTTTTGCTACGCCGGTAGCCCCTTGCGAAGCCGTATGGTACTTATTAATATCCATACCATATACCTTACTCCATACAGAATCTACACTGCCGTCAATAACAGGTGTTCCATATAAAGCCTTAGCCTGTCTAATTACTTTTTCCGGGCGTGGGTTCTCCTCCATGAATTTATCCGGATCCATGATAGCATAGTAAGCCGGTTTAGCCTGCAAGGATGCATCAAACAGCAATGGACTGCCTTCTTTTCTCCAGCTTGAATTGTCATCCAGACCCCAGAAGGTTACACGTTCTATAACTTCGTTGTATTCCTTATAGAGTTTGAATAATTCTGCATACAAGTAACCCTGTGCATTAGCCTGTTCTTCGGAAAGAACAGCGTTGCTTCCGGCTGTAATATCAAGCTCGGTTATACTGATTTCAACACCCAGGGAGGCGAATTTTTCCAGAGACAGTCTAACATTATCTATATTAGTACTGCTGCTGTAGTGGGACTGCATACCAATACCGTCAATCAGCAACTCTCCGTTGTTCTCTTTTGCATAACGATCATTGATATCCTTAACCATGCTGTAGATAGCTGCTGCTTTCTGTTGGTTATCTTCATTGTAATCGTTGTAATAAAGCTTGACATCCGTCCAGCCGTTCTCCTTCAATACTTCTTTTGCAATCTTGAAGGACTCTTCTACATAATCAGGACCTAGCGCCTTATACCATGGAGTTTCGCGCAGTGCATTCTTCCAATTCTTAGTAGTCGCGGTTGTGGTCAATTCATCTTTTATTGCTTCATTGACAACATCCCATGAGATTACCTTATTTCCATAGTTCTCAATTGCTGTCCTTATATGAGTTTCGAGATTTTCACGAGCCACTTCTTCATCTAGCGGAGTGCCATCATCTTTAGTACTCAACCATACAGGCATCTGGCTGTGCCATACCAGTACGTGGCCAACCAATTCCAAATCTTCATTTTGAATTTTTTCTACAAGCGCATTCTCAGCCTCAAAGTCGAAGTTTCTATCCGCATCATAGTTATAATCCGGCTTCATCGCATTTCCTGTTGTAACTACATTGAAATGATGTTTAAGAAGTTGAAGATGAAGACCTTCAAAATCTGACTCACTAACTGCAGCACCGATAAGGAAATCATCTTTGTAAGCCTCTTTTATCGGTGTAAGATCAGTTTGTATCGGCTTTGATACTACAGAGCCTATATGTTTGATTTCAAAATCGTCTATATAGAAAGTAACAGTTTCAGAAGGTGTTACTACTGTCTCAACATATGCGTTCAAAATGGTTGGCTTAGTTGTCATTATAAAATCGCCTGATAACTCTACCCACCCTCCATCTGTAACAGTAATATCTCTAGATACGTTCGCAAATGAACTGTCTCCATATTGGACGCTGATACGTAAAGTTGTAGGTGTTTGTCCCGGAGCCATTTTTGCCCAGGCAGACAGGTGGTATTTATGCCCCTTGTGCATCTTGCCCAGAACATCCAAAACTGGACCGTTATATTGTGAATACACGGATGCAGCCACACTTTTTGATCCACCTTCAGTATGGTTATCCTCTGTTGTCAATTCAATACTTCCACTAGAAGCGAATCTGACCACCCAATCGCCTAAACCGTCTTCATAATCCGCCATAATACCCGTCTGGTCGAGGTCTTCTTCGGGGTCAGTTCCTGTCTTGATTTCCTGAATCAACACATCATCAATATAAATGTCAGATAAAGATTCACCTTTCGGTTCTGTATATGCATCATTCTCTACGTACATAACCAGGTGAACTGCTCCTGCAGGAACGGTGTACTCGCCTGTAAAGGTTGTCCAATCCTGCGCATTTACCATTTTTGTCCCTTCAATACTTGGATATCCGCCAATATTAGTGTAACTTCCATCTGAAGCGTTCATGGTTACCTTCATATTGCTGGAATCATCCGCCAATCTGACCTTCAAGGAGATTTGATAGGTCTTGTTTTCGCTCAGTATTCCATCAAGAGAAAGTAAAGGGCCACTGGTAGAATATGTACGTTCAATTACTGTCAATGCCTTTGTTCCATATACTTCTCCCACTACCGCTGTGGCTGTATTATCACCAACCCAGCTTATTGTACCCCAGCCTCCAAGCTGTTCATCCTCAAAATCCTGTTCGAGGACTGTAGTAAGCGTTTCTTCTTCATCAGAAGTTATATCAAGGATTAACACTTCATCCACATATATATCTGAAGTTGACTCGCCTTTCGGTTCTGTATACGCATCATTCTCTACGTACATCACCAGGTTAACTGCTCCTGCAGGAACGGTGTACTCGCCTGTAAAGGTTGTCCAAT
>JAAZCB010001171.1 GCA_012513545.1 Clostridiaceae bacterium | reverse complement strand
TCAAAAATAACCGACTCTGAAGTTGAGGTTATGCGTGTATTATGGAATTCAAGGAAAGAATTGCCCATTGCCGATATCCGGAAGGAACTTTTAGAGACGAGCAGATGGGAGTCTTCTACAATTAAGACATTGCTTCGCCGGCTTTGCGAAAAGGGTGTTGTAACAGCAGTAAAGAAGGAAGTATTTTATTATAAGTCTTTAGTCAGTGAAGCAGAGTATAATGAATATACAACTCAGAAGTTAATCGATAACCTGTATTCGGGAAGTGCAAAAAATCTTGTGGCATCTCTTTTAGGGAGTAAAAAGCTGAAAAAAGACGATATTGAAGAACTTCGCTCCATGTTCAAGGTAGGTGACAGGGATGAATGAAACAATCAGGCTGATACTGTCGCTTTCTATTTCTGGCAGCATAATTGCTTTGCTGCTTTTTTCAGCTAAACCTCTTATAAAGCATAAGCTTCCTCAAACTATACAATACTATATCTGGATTGTGGTGCTGTTAAGGCTTCTTATTCCGTTTTCCTTTGAATGGAGCCTTATGAATCATGTGTTCAGTGTGGATTATACTTCAAAGGACATGGGCTTAAAACAAATCAGTCAACCTATGAAAGAGATTAACGAAGAAATCACTAATGAAAACATAATTAATGGGGATATCAGTGTTTCAGACCAGGCTGCTTATGAAGTTCAGAATGAAAGGAACAATATTCATAATGAAGCAGACCATAGGGACAAACATTTGAGCATTTCGCCCGATCTATATGTTTTATTTTTATGGATTCTTGGGATGATTGTTGTATTTGGAGTTAATGTTACCGGATACGTGAGGTTTTTAAGACTCATAAAGAAGTGGAACCGACCGGCTGACGAAAGGGAGAAAGCCATTCTTGAAAGTATAACGTGTAGCCGCTATAAGGTGGGACTTGTGAGAAACAGTTTTATTGACACACCAATGCTTATAGGAATTTTGCAGCCTGAGATTATTATACCGGATATTGATTTTGACGAGTCGCAGCTTAAGAACATTCTGCTTCATGAGATTACGCATTATAAGCACTTTGACATAGCGATAAAATGGCTTGCTATGATTGCAGCATCAATTCATTGGTTCAACCCTCTTGTGTATTTTGTGAGGAAGGAAATAAACAGGGCTTGTGAGCTGGCTTGTGACGAAACGGTTGTTAGAAACCTTGATGCAGAAGGTAAACAGGCATACGGAGACACGTTGATATCTGTTGCATCGGAGCGTGAGTATTCATCAGGTGTGATTCAAGCAACCATGTGTGAAGAAAAAAGGAGCCTAAAGGAAAGATTGGTTTCAATCATGAAGTACAGCCCAAAATCAAGGATGATAATGATAATATCAGTGATGTTGCTGGTAACTGCAGTTATAGGTGCAGCAGCACTTGGAGCAAGCGTAGGCGGTTTTAATTCAGATGACAAACCTCCCATTATATATATAAGTGCGGAGGGAATAGAAACAAAAACTACTGTAACGGGGACTAATAACTGGAAAGCTCAGTCGGATTTTCCTCATCCCTTGCATTTAGAATATAACACGGACAATATAGTTGATTTGGGCAGAGGTCAGCAAATGACAATAGGTACACAGAAGCTCAGGTTGGATAAAAAGTATAAATTTTCCTTGGAAGATATCTCAGTATTTAAAAACCAGGAACTAATAGAACTTGAGGTGCCGGAACCATTTTATACAAATGGGACTCTGTATATGCAGGCACCTTCTGAAGAGGGAGAGTATACTTATTCTATAACATTGAATTTTACAAACAGTAAAACTGTAAACTATGGTTTTATTGTAAGGGTAATGGACTTCAATTTAAAAGAGATTGCAAACCATAAAACGCCTTATATAGGGAACAATGTTAAGGTTCAAGGTATAGTTGCCAATCTTCCGCTTCCTAATGATAATTTTGCTCAAAGGTATATCTCCCTAGGAACAGATAGAAAGCCGTTTACACTTAGTGTGTTCTATGAGGTTAAAACAGATACCCTGGATGGCAGAGAGTGGTCAGAACTTTCCTCAGATAGGAACGCTGCAAATATGAAGAAGAACGCATTGGTCTTGTTTTGCATGATAGATAATCTTGAGGAGGTAGTATTTGCATTCCGTAATTCAAAATCTGAAGGAACTCTCAATGAATCAAAATACAGTGAGGCATTTTCGTTTAAAAGAAATTCGTTTAGGGATAAATATGGCGATCTTAATGCGCTCGGTAATGACCTGAAACTTCTTGAGGAAGCTTTGGTTAAGGAACCACAGGAAGGTATGCCGGAGCATTTTAAAGTAAAACTGGTTGATTTTTCTGACGAAGAGGTTGAAGCTGCTCGAAGTGTCGTATATGAATACTTCCGTGCGATAGCTGCAAAGGATAGGGAGGCTATTCTCAAAACCTTTACCGATGAGTACAACCGTCCGAATGCGGTTTTATTTGGTGAAGAAACGCTCAAACTGTCTGATGTGGATTATGACCCGGATGACCCTATGAGATTGAGTTATGTGATGCACGGCAGAGGAAGCATAAAGGGTACCCAGAAAGAGGATGTAATTGTTTTCAAGGTACGATTTAATGTAGAATACCCGAATGGTGCAGCACCAGGCTCATTTAACGAAGGTGAGTACACAGGATGGCATATTATACTTGTGAGGGAGTACCCAGGAGCTCCATGGCTTATTGATGATCAGGGATACTAGTATAGTGTTTCTCAAATTTTTGTTCAAATGAATATCCTCCGAACTCGTTAAACCATCGGGATTCTCGGATTTTCATAATACGTAGGTAATTTGAGAATACACTACTAGCGAGGATATAATTATGAGAATTGAAGGAGAACTTTATTACGCACGTTAAAGATACTGACTTTTTAATAACAAGAGTTGATGTGACGCAGCATGATTTTTTCCGGTCTATACAGATGAAAGCTAAAAATGTGCAAAAAAGGAGGGTGGATATGGAAGATAGCCACATTGTTAATCTATACTTTGATCGTTCCGAAGCTGCCGTTTCTGAAACAGCACACAAGTATGGCAGGTATTGTTACAGCATTTCCTATAACATTCTTCATAGCCATGAAGATGCTGAGGAGTGCGTCAACGATACATATGTACGGGCATGGAATTCCATACCTCCAAACCGTCCGAGCAGATTTTCCGTATTCCTGGGAAAAATTACACGTAATTTATCCTTGAACAAATATGCGAAGTATACTGCTAAAAAGCGGGGCTCAGGTCAGGTTCAGCTCATACTTGATGAATTGGAAAATTTTATCCCTGCATTGAGCAGTGTTGACCAGAGTGTAGATGATATGATACTGGTTGAGGCCTTAAATGGTTTTCTTGCCTCACTTTCAGTGGAAACGCGAAAAATATTTATGCGACGTTACTGGTATTTCAGTTCAATTAAAGAGATAGCAGTTGATTATGGCATGAGTGAGAGCAAAGTTAAAATGACTCTGCTGCGTACAAGAAATGTATTGAAGGAATTTTTGGAAAGGGAGGAAATAATATTATGAAAAGCGAACGCTTATTAAATATGCTTGGTCAAGTTAATGATGAGTATATTGAAGAGGCTGCACCTTCTAAACAAACAGTAAAAAATCGTGTTTGGATAAAAGGGTGTGCAATTGCAGCTTGCGTTATTCTGGTTCTGACAATAGGTGTTTCGTTGATAGACAGACAAAGGAAAGGTATCTCTATTTCGGATGCTTCTAAAAAAGCAACCTTCAAATTCGTTGAAGGTGTTTCTGATAACACCTCATTAACAAAATCCAGCTTGGTGTGGCATTCAGAAGAAGAATTACTGGGGTGTTCGGAAGAAGAATTGTTTTCAAAGTGGAAACCCGTGATAATAAAAGGCACTGTTAGTCGTATCAGCAATATAGAGATTAACTTCAATGGAGATAAAGAATACCGGGCAATTGCTGAAATTGAGGTAGGGAAAGTATATCGTGGTAATATCCAGTTAGGGGACTTATTATCTGTGCTGTTACCGTGTCCAATAGATACTGCTATAAAGGTGGAAGACACAGGAATTATTTCGCAGATTCAAGTTGGATCAACTGGTATTTTTATGCCAATGGAGTATAATGAAAGCTCT
>JAAZCB010001170.1 GCA_012513545.1 Clostridiaceae bacterium | reverse complement strand
TTACCGGTTGCCCTTGCATAACCGTCTGCGGCATGTGACGCTCCCTGTTCATGGGAGGTCAGTATATGCTTTATATCATCCTTGGCCTTGTAAAGTGCGTCATAAATATTTAAGACTGCTCCACCGGGAAAACCGAATATTGTATCTACTCCCTGCTCTTTCAAACACTCTATTAAAATTTGTGAACCATTCAGCTTCATTATGCCACCTCCTTTAACTTCAATGCTATCCCTTCAATACCGCTCCCGTACTTGCTGAAGATACCAGCTTTGCATACCTGCCAAGGTAACCTTTTGTTATCTTGGGCTGTGGAGCTTTCCATTCTTTCATCCTTGCCTTTATCTCAGCATCGGAAACTTCCATATCAAGCTTCCCATTGTTTATATCAATACTTATAATATCTCCTTCTCTGACTATCGAAACCGGACCTCCTTCCATGGCCTCCGGCGATACATGCCCTATTGACGCTCCTCTCGTTGCACCTGAGAAACGTCCGTCAGTTAAGAGAGCAACATGTTTGTCAAGCCCCATTCCTGCAATAGCTGATGTGGGTGACAACATCTCACGCATTCCCGGACCTCCTTTGGGTCCTTCATAACGGATTATTATTACATCACCTTTATTGATTTTGCCATTATAAATTGCATTTATAGCCTCATCCTCTGAGTCAAACACCCTTGCGGGACCCTTGTGTACCAGCATCTCAGGAGCCACAGCAGAACGTTTTACCACTGCTCCGTCCGGAGCAAGATTTCCTCTTAATACAGCAATTCCTCCCGATGCGCTGTAAGGGTTTTCTATACTCCTTATAACCTCGTTGTCCTTGATTTTTGCATTTTCTATGTTTTCTTGTACCGTCTTGCCTGTTACCGTGATCAAATCAAGCTTCAGCAGGTTCTTTTTCGTTAATTCCTTCATAACTGCCTGAACACCACCGGCAGCATACAGGTCCTGAACGTGATGGTGTCCTGCAGGAGCCAGCTTGCACAGGTTGGGAACCCTGCTGCTTATTTCATTTATGATATCAAGATTTATCTCAACACCGGCTTCATGAGCTATTGCCGGAAGGTGAAGAACAGAATTTGTTGAGCATCCCAGTGCCATATCTACTGTCAGTGCATTTTCGAAAGCATCAGGTGTTAATACATCAGAGGGTTTTATATCCTTTTCAACAAGTTCCATAATCTTCATTCCAGCTGTCTTGGCAAGGCGGATTCTCTCTGCATATACAGCCGGAACAGTACCGTTCCCGGGCAGTCCGAGTCCTAATACTTCTGTTAGGCAGTTCATTGAGTTGGCTGTAAACATGCCAGAGCATGAACCACATCCGGGACATGCACTATCCTCAATCTCACATACCTCTTCTTCGGTAATTGTACCTGCCTTGAAGGAACCCACCGCTTCAAATACGCTGTTCAAATCCAGCTGCTTTCCGTTGCGGTTCAGTGAAAGCATTGGCCCACCACTTATAACTATCGAAGGCACATTGATACGGGCAGCTGCCATAAGCATACCCGGCACAATCTTGTCACAGTTAGGTATAAACACCATTCCGTCGAAGCTGTGCGCCATACCCATAGCCTCGCAGGAATCCGCTATCAGCTCCCTTGTAGCCAGAGAGTACTTCATTCCCATATGCCCCATTGCTATACCGTCACATACTCCAATTGCGCCAAACTCAACAGGCGTACCTCCTGCCATTCTTATGCCTGCCTTTACAGCCTCAGCAATTTTATCGAGATGTATATGTCCGGGAATTATTTCATTCTTTGCGTTAACAACACCAATCAAGGGTCTTGAAATTTCCTCGTCGGTATAACCCATTGCCTTAAAAAGTGACCTGTGCGGCGCCCTTTCAATACCTTTCTTTACAATATCACTTCTCACAATGTATTCCTCACTTTCTTATAAATAATATTTACGTAAATTATCAACAAAGTAAATATAAAGCATCAATATTTACAATAATAGCCGGGTTATCCCGGCTATTTATATTATTATCATTTTACTACTTGATGTGTTGAAATGTCCAGTGTTTTTGAAAAAAAGCAATATTCGTTAATTATTATCTGAGATTTTATAATATTCATTAATGTTGCCTTACTCAAATAATAACATCTTTTGGAAACATCCAGTCAACAATAAAATTATTCTGGTAGAAGAATTTTGCTATCAACGATCCCTCCACGGCATCAAAAAAATCCTTGAACGCAGGAGAAGCACTAAAGAGCATCAATATGGTAAATACTATATACACTGTCATTAATCCTTCGAGTGCCCCAAAAGCAAAACCTCCAAGTTTATCCATCTGTTTGAAAACAGGAAGCTTCGCTATGCCCTGGAGAATAAACCTAAGGAAAATCAAGCCGATCCTTACTGCTATATACAAAAGAACTACGCTCAAAATATCAATAACCATATGAGCAAGAATATTGCTTATACCGTCCATAATATTTGCTATATCAACAAGCTTTGTCAAATCCGGAATCTTCTCAAGCATATTCTTTTCAACCATGTTCTTAAGAAATCCGGGCAGATTCAGGTTGTCAATTACCGCTCCGGCAGTAAGCCTGGTACCCTCATTTATCTGTGGCGATTGGGCTGTTTGCTGAAGCATCAGATTTTTATAAATACCTGACTTAATATTTGTAAATACGGCTGTCTTATCTAAAATATTTGACAATACAGGATAACACTTGACAGAAACAATGGCTGCCACAAAAAACGAAGCCAGCCTGAACATGGAATAGATAAATCCCTTTGACATCCCAATCAATCCAAACACAACAATAACTGCAATAACAATCAAATCACTCCAGTTCATTTCATTTCCCCCTTAAGTATATTTATGTCCTTTTTATTTATGGTTTACGCCTCATTCAACTACTTTATCTCAACTATTTCAACACTGTCCTTCATTACAGCTGCAATTACCTTGTCTTTTAGGAAATACACCTCATTAATTTCCATCTTTGAATTATACTTTCCCAGAAGCTTCCCGGCAGTGTCCAGAAAATGGACATGTTTCCCCGTATTAACAGCAATAAGTCCTTCATATGCATTAATGTTTTTTACCTCATCATTAACCAGATAACTCGAAAGCTTCTTGCCATCGCTGTCCAAAACCAGGACTTCAGCCTTTTCCGCCTCTAGTATTCCAGACCCTGAGCTTATTGCAGCAACAGCATATTTACCCCAGGCTATACACGAGCTGTATACATTGCCATCTATGGGCATTTGCCACTTTTCCTCCATGTCCTTACCCAGTATTTTCAGCTTCGAATCTCCAACAGCAAATAAACTGTTATCATCGATAAACATAATTGAGGGATAAATTATATTCTCTTCAGGTTTTTCACCTGTCAGATTCTTTCCTGCAATATCCGTCAACTCAAGCAACGTGCTGGCATTAGGGCCTGAAACGTGTACACTGTTAATAAGAACTTTCCTGCCCGAAGGCGAAACCTTTGAGGAAATTATATAGTTTTCCGCCTTGCCTTTGTCAAAGAGCCTTATACCCTGCCTGTTATATACAGTTACTGCAGACCGTGCCATATCGTTTTTATGTGTGACCGTAACATAACCGCTTGCACTTATATCTGCATTGGTTATATTGTTGTCAAGTTTTTTTTCCCATATCTTGTTCATGCCGGAAAACACTATAATATCCTTGCCATTTATATCGGCCACCAGCAAATAATCTCCGGCAGCTTTGACAATAGGCCTGATCATTGCAATTGAATATGTCCAGACCTCTTCACTTTTCGAATCAATATATTTCACACTGTCCTTGCTGCATTTTACAATAAAACCTTTATGAGTGCAAAACTCAGGATGTGTATTCACATCATACCTGTACTCCAATACTGAAAATTCGATGCCTTCCTTTTCTTTTAACAGCAGTTTGTCATCAATAAACTGTTTAATGCTGATATTTTTTATATCTATACCCGAACTATTCAAGTATGCTATACCTGCGGTAGAAACAACTATAATCACAAGTGCAAAAAAAAGAAAAATTTTTATCAAATTTGAAGCCTGGTTTCGTCTTCCATTATTTTCAGGTGTATCCAAACTATTCACCCCAAGTTTGTCTTAATTTTTTCTTTTATTGTAACATATAAAATTCTGTTATACACCTATTATTTGTTCGTTATTACGCACTCTGTTTCCCTTTGCCCTTACTCCTTGCAAATACAGGTCCAGTCATACTCAGTCCCTGCAGCAGAATAACAAAAACCATAAACATTCCCACATAACCGAATACAGGGTATATAGTTGAAATCAGGCCTGAAAACCCAATGTTGGAAAATGGTATTGCCAAACCGCATGTTATAAATATTACCAGCCTTTTTCCGATATTTACTTTACTGCTTACTCTTTCTATAAAGCCGTAACCTGCGGTTACTGCGGAAATAATCATGGCAAGCATCAGTATATAGGTATAGATGCTGCTTAGCACAGAATTATATCTGTCCACAATATAAAGAACCGGGAAATCATTCACTATTACCTCCGGATAGAATAAATACAGCGCAAAGTTAATTATTATTGCAATAGAACTCAGCATAATCCCCCCCAATATACCGCCAACAGAAGCAACTTTCCTGCTTTTCAGGTATGGAAGAAGGCTGCACATAACAACAACAGCTGTAATGCTGTTATAGCTCACATAGAGAAGTGCTGAAAACATCCAGTTTTGAGTTACACTCCCGAAGCTTTCGGTGATGTTAAACACAGGATTGTGTTTGCTCGAAATTATGTATATTCCCACTCCCATAATACCTGCTATCAGTATTGGAGTAATAAAAGTACTAAGTGCCATTATAGCCTTCAAATCCATCATAAATACAACCATACAGAAAAAGGAGACCATTAGTACTGCAACAGGGAATGCCACACCTGTCTCATCGGTGATTATCCCTGATATACCTGAAATCATTATACATAGAACCGAGGCCATAAAAATAGATACAACTATTTCCATAACCCATCCTAAAAACCATCCTACACTTGGAAAGAGGAATTCTTCATAGTTCCTAATCCTTTCCTTGTATACTTTGTTCAATACAATATAACCTATTGCTGCAAACAGAATACCTGCAAGTATAATGCCATAAAAACCACCCTTATAGTATGTCGAAAAAAACTGCATTATCTCCTGTCCTGAAGCAAAGCCTGCACCTATTATTGTTGCCATGTAAATGCTTGCAACTCTAAAAATATCCTTAATCTCACTTTTCAAAACAAAACAACTCCTAACATAGAATCATCAACACTATAATTCTATGTTGGAGTTGTTTCACTAATTACTAAACTTTCCACCTCTAAAATTATGAGGCCTCAGTTTAATTTATTCCTCTAGAAGGTCTATAAGCTTACTGTAAGTTTTCCTTACACCGTCATCCTTGTCAAACTCGCTCTTTGCTACTACAAGATTTGTATACTTCCCGTTTTTGACAACATAGTAACTGTTTTCGTCCTTTGGTATAAATTCAATCTTAACCCTGCCAGGAGCAACCTCAAGAGTATAGTCTATAACTATTTCAGGTTCTCCTGAAGGCACAGCGCCAGGTTCTACTGATTCAAAAGCTACGGCGATAAGAGCCATATAATAATCTTTAAATGCCTCCTTACCCTCTTCACCTTTAACAGTCACATCCTTGTCATCAATAAAGAACTTATCATTTTCCTCTTTTGAAAGCTCACTTTCAATTCTGCTTTTTACAGTCTTTCCGTCAATCGTAACATCCACAGAGGATACATCGCGGATATCAGCAACATAAACCAGTGTCTGCACAAAATCAGTCGTTTCTAAATTAATGAAATCCAGGTTTGATGCATAGAAGGTTAATACATCATTACTGTCCTTAAACTTGGCGTAAATCTCATTTTCATCTTTCTTTTCCATGCCAAGCTCAACTACTGCCTTATCCTTTTCCGTGCCTATTTCCAGAACGTATTTGGGTTTGTCAAGACCATACTGCGCCAGGTCTTTTGCGTCTTCCTCTACAAAGTTTGCGACCTGGGCCCTTATGGTGCTTTCAATACTCTGATTCAGTTTAACCATATTGACTTCACCATCTATAGGTTCTTTCATTTTCCATCCGGCTTCATTAGTCATTTCTGCATTGAATATAACCTTATCATCTCTTTTAAGAGACATTATCTTAATTTCTGTAGACAATGCAGTAAATAAATCCCTGTCTTTAAGGTCATCCTTTTTTACCCTGACGTTTTCACCAATATAAATTGCCACGGTGTAAACAGTGTTGTCACCTTTCTTCATAGCATAATAAGACTCTTTGGTCGCAGTTGCATTACCAAACAACACGCCTGTTTCAGAATCGGCTGTTTTTATTGTAATGGTCACAGGCTTGTCAAGACCATATTTACTCAAGTCCGTTGCATTTTCCTCAACTACTTTTTCTGCATTAAGCTCTAAAAAATATGTTGCTATACCGCTTATCCTATCCTTACTGTATCTGAACTTGTTGTCAGAAATCATTTCCCATTCTGTTCCGTTTTTCTTAAACTTATAAATGCCCTCATCATTTTCAATTGTCATTTCCTGCATTTCTGCATCATCAATTTTTACTATGTTAATGACTTCATCTGTTTGTGTCGACTTTCCGCTATTAACACGGTTCACAAGGAAATATGCACCTGTAAGAACTGCCAGTACGGCAACAAGAATAATTGCATTCCTGTAAAACCTCATAGATGCCTCCTCCTTAACCATATAAATATACCGGCTGCTATAAGCAGTATAGGAATTGCCAGAATGGTTACCATCATTGTCACCATAGCCTGGAATCCGGTTACGGTAATGCTGTCCAGTTCCGGAGTCTTAGGCATTATAATAAGGTCATTGGAGTCATCATGCATCCATATTATGGAGTTAAAGAAAAGGTGAATCGCATTCTGCGCATAAGGGAACGACTGGATTGTAGCGTCTGTAGCAAAGCTGGCGTTACCAATAACTACTACCTTTGAATCTTTTGTACTGCTGTCCTTTGCAGTCAAAGCTATATCCAAAGGCCCTTTGCTGTTCCCCCCCTCAGCGCTTGAATCGAAAGGCACCCCTTCAGAAGTATAGCTGGATGTCAGCAACTTATTTATCTCAATTGATGTGTTTTCAGGGTCTAATACTCTAAAGCTTCTTGATTCAGGTATGACAACAAAGAACTGTCTGAGATCAAGATTTGAAGTCAATTCATTGGAACCTATGTCTGGAACTATCTGAAACTCATTCTGCGGGATATGTCTGTTTGAATCAGTTTCTTTTACCCTGTCATAGTTAATTCCTATGTTGTATTTTTCCAGTATGCCTTCAATATTGGTGAATTTTTTTGCTGTGTTAACAGGTTCCATAAGGAAAATTGCTTTTCCTCCATTCTGCAGGTATTCACTGATCTTATCCTTTTCATTGGAAGCAAAGTCCATTTGAGGCGCTGCAGATATTAATATTTCAGTATCCTCAGGAACTTTCTCTTCAAGTGTCAGGTTTAACGTCTTTACTGCATAACTGTTGAGCTCAAGAGATTGTTTTATAGTACTGTATTCAGAATTCAGATTTTTTTCACCATGACCTTCGATAAAATAAATCGTGGGAATCCTGTCACTGGTCACATACTTAATTGCACCGGTAATGCTCTGTTCTCCGACAAAGAGCTGCGAATCCATCGCATACGGATCGGAATACTGGAACACATCAGCTACTGTCAGTTTTTTAACTCTATCACCGCACTTAACTATAATGTCCTCTTTTTTTAGTTCAAGAATTCCTTCCTTGTCAAGTTTTGATATTATATCAGGATTTTTGTCAGGATCTATATAATTAACTTTAATCCTTCCGAACTTGTCATATTTATCAAGGAATTCAGCAACAAGAAAACCATTATCCCCACCTACAATACGGTCTCTGTCAATAAGGAATACAATTTCAACGTCCTTTTGCAGTCCTTCAAGCAGTTTTGTGGTAGTATCACCAATTGAATACATCTTATTCGGTGTCAAGTCCCACTTGACATTAACTCCAGCAACCAGGAAGTTAACAATGGCTGTAATTGCTATTACAGCAGCCGCCATAATCAAAGCGACAAAACCGAATTTAAAATTCTTTGATTTAAAAAACTCAAATATATTTGTCATTTTATCACCCCTGACTCCATCGCCTTTTTTCTATTACAATCATTGTTAATGCTATAAACATTCCTACAATACTGATAAAGAAAACTATGTCCTTTAAATTGATCAATCCCATTCTGAAAGAATTGAATCTGTCAAACAAGGAAATCCACATTGCAAACTTATAAATAATTCCATAAAGAACAGTCATAAATATACTTTTTATGTTCTCTAGAATCCAGATGGATATTATTCCAATGAATCCCAGAATTGCTGCAATTATCTGATTTTCCGCGAAAGCTGATGTCAGTAATCCAAAGGCTACACATACAGCTCCAATCAGGAAAAGCCCCAAGTAACTTGTTACTGTCTGAATCAGGTTCAAGTCACCCTTTATTGATATTATTAAAGGGAAAACAAAAGTAATAACCATCATCAAAGTGTAAACAGTCAATGAAGCCAGAAATTTACCGATTACAA
The DNA here is from genome assembly GCA_012513545.1 of Clostridiaceae bacterium. The sequence continues at coordinate 1,817 of JAAZCB010001170.1, read as the reverse complement.
TCTCACCAACTCCCAGCGGTGAAGTCATTAACAATACATCGGTTCCATTCTTCCTCTCTTCTGCAAAAATTCTCATGGTTAAAACAGGTATAAGAAACGCCAGCCAGAAAGCAAAAGAATATAGCAACTCTCCATAACTGAATTTCATAGGCCCGTACGGATTCATAACAATTGTCAGCATAAAAATTGCAAAAATAAAAACAAATGCTGATGCTATAACGTACATCATTGGAGAATATAAATATGTGCGAAGCTCTTTTTTTATAACTGATAACATCTTACTTATCCTCCTTTTCAACATCAGATACCTCTTGAACCTCAGGTTCCTGATCTTCCGGGGCTTTAGTACCGTCATCCACAACCTCGGAAGTATTTTCACTCTGTTTTGCAGGTGTCACATTTTGTTTTGAGGTAAGCTGAATAAATATGTCTTCAAGACTCATACCCATGGAGCTGAGCTCAAGAATCGGATATCCTGCCTTGGCAAGTCCAAAGAATATTGGCCTTCTTACATCAATGTCCTTGTCGGAATCAATAATATAATCCAGTTCATCTTCATGTACTTTACCTTTAACCTGAGCATTTTTAACTCCGTCAATACCTTGGAGGATGTTAAGAACAGCTCCCTTCGGACCTGCAATTCTCATCGAGAATCTTGCTGTTTTACCCATGCTCTTCGACAGGTTTTCAGGCGAATCAATCGCTACAATCTGCCCCTTGTTTATTATGATAACGCGCTCACATACCGCACTTACTTCCTGAAGTATATGTGAACTGAAAATTATGGTGTGCTCTTTTCCCAAAGCCTTGATAAGCTTTCTTATTTCAATGATCTGGTTAGGGTCAAGACCAACAGTAGGCTCGTCCAATATAAGAACTTCCGGATTCCCTATAAGAGCCTGAGCTAAACCCACCCTTTGTTTATAACCTTTTGACAGGTTCTTGCAAAGCCTTCCTTTAACGTCGGTAATTTTGACAAGCTCCATAACGTCTGCCATCTGGCTTTTTCTTTTGCTTCTCTCAACCTTCTTAAGGTCACAAATGAAACTTAAATACTCCTGTACAGTCATATCCATATACAGAGGCGGAGTCTCGGGCAAGTAACCAATCCTCTTTTTTACTTCCTTAGGGTTCTGTGAAATATCATAGCCACATACCTTTATAGTTCCTCCTGTTGAAGGCAGGTACCCGGTTATCATATTCATGGTTGTAGATTTTCCTGCTCCGTTAGGACCAAGAAACCCTAAAATTTCACCTTTCTCCACGGTAAAATCCAAGTTGTCTACAGCCTTGATTCGACCATAATTCTTGGTCAAATTCTGTATTTCGATCATCTGGTTTTTCCCCCCTATTTGTTTTATTGCATAAAACAACACGAATAATTATATTATCGTATATCAATTTTAATAAATTGTGAACAATTTGTAACTATTCACAAAACGATTGCACAATGCTTCAATTTGCACAATCCAAACTATTATACAGTTTTTTCATGCCCTTTTCAAGCTTTATTTGATGGCAATTTATTGACTGTATTTATCTGAAACTGATATAATCTGATAATAATTAAAATGATGATGAAGGTGTAATCCATGAAGAATTTCCGTAGACTTCTGAAAAAGGCCAGACCCTACTGGTGGTTGCTTGTAATAACCTGTATCAGCTTAATATGCGTAACAGCTTTTAATCTTGTCACACCATGGATGATAAGGGATTTGGTAGATATTCTATCTAAAGACCATGACAGTACAACAATTGTAAAAGTAAAAAATATCGCGTTTATATTAGTACTGGTTTATGTAGCAAGAGCTGTTTTT
>JAAZCB010001169.1 GCA_012513545.1 Clostridiaceae bacterium | reverse complement strand
GCTGGTACCAATACTGAATTTCCGACTGTCCATCCAGTGTTCTTACTGGTCGGTATTCCACTCCCTCAATGCCGTTAGTTTCAAATATTGTACGAATATCCTCATTTATTATCCATTCATCCCGACCAAAGACTCTGAATATCGGAAAGGTTTTAACAAGTGACTTAGCCCTGAAGGTTAGGTCTGATGTCTGATTCCAGCCAAATCTGCAGTATGGGCACTCCCCTTTTAAATCATATATTCTTTTTTCCTGCTCGGGCTCTCTGTCCAAAATCGGCCGAACAGGCACACTTGCATGGAAAAAGTCTGCATTATCCATTTCCTCATTTGAGTATTTATAGTAATAATCCACAAGGATATAACCAGGCCCATATTCAGGAAGGTGAGTTTCAACTTTATTGAATATTCCTGATATTTTCCTGATAGGACCAGGTATTGCAGATGTGTGCTCAATACAAATTTCTTTTACTCTATTCCATCTTGGATCATCCAAAGGCATCTCCAAATCATGCATTACAATAGGAACTTTCCCAACTGTATGTGTTATATTACCAAGTTCTTTTTCTATCACATATGCGATTTTTTTATCAATACGGATTTTCAAGAATTTTTCCATAAAATAATTCCTTTCATAGCTTAAGTAATTTGAACAGCCCTGTATTCAAAAATATATCAGGATGGGATCAAATGTACAATCCCATCCTTTCTCTTTCTACTTCACCAGAATAAACCTTACGGGAATAATACCCTTTCGTATGCCCTTAGCAGTTCATTCAATATCTGTGGAATCGTCTGGTAGTTTTTTAATGCATTCCCGAAGGGAAAGCTTACACGTATTGAGTTTGTTATCAACTGATGCAGAGGAGCCGGAATCCTGACAAGAGCTTGCTCTATCGGTATTCCAAGTGCCCTGCATATATATTTGGGTATAATATGGTGCAAATGCGTCTGGCCAACAAGCTTTGGATACAACTGATTAGCTCTTGCTATCAATTGAGTACTATAAAACTGTCCAGTTGTTATAAGGCTGCGAATATTAGCCAGCATATACCGGGCAGTTATGCTTACCACACTGAACATAAGCCGGAAGTATACGCCTATGGAAATTGCAGCATTCTTCATCCTAACACCAAAACCAACCATTGCCGACATAATAGAAGCAAAAAACTCTCCTGAAGGATCAATATAGTTAAGTGGACTGTTATTGGCATAGGTATACTTGTGCAAGGTGGCAGGATCATAAATACTACCTTCATGCGGGTCGGTTGTAATAAATCTTCCCACCTCAGGATTCATGTATCTCGCCCTCAGGTAATAAAAACCTATATTTACATCAAACTGCTCACCTGCATAGAGGTATTCATTCACTGTAGTACCTGTTCTGCCGGTTAAAATTCCGAATGCATCATACGTGTATGTATCTGTTACATCCTGTACATCGTTTGTCAAAGCTCTTGTGCTGCCTAAACCATCATAATGGTAATATGTCGTACTTATGCCCCTCTTCTGACTAATCAAGTCATCGCCATAAGTATAGCTAACAATCAAATTACCGGAGGAATCTCTTTCTTCAAGCACCTGACCATAATCCCTGTTCGTGTCGACCAGATAATTGCTTACATTTGTTCCATCTACAACTTTCTGTATTCTCATTCCATCTGCATCATAGGCATATTCAACAGTTGACAACCCTTGTTCAGTTGAAATATCAACCTTTATCAATCTGTTTTCATAGTCGTATGCATAGATATGCGATTCCGTTGCATTTGTCTTCTCAATCGTATTTCCATTATTATCATACCTGTATGCGTTTATACCTTCTGAAACAAGTCTGTCATTATCATCATATACATATTTTGTAAGTACACCGGAATCATCTTTTACCAGCCTGTTTCCTACTGCATCATATGAATAACTGATTTCTTTGGAGCCCGATATCGCATCATTTATAGATTCTTTTAACAGCTTATAGGTACTGTCATAAGTGTAATCGACACTTCTTCCGTTATTTTCGGTTACTTTAAGCCTGAGGCCGTTCGGTGCAAGAGTATACGTGTATGAAGTTATTACATCACCGTTGGATTTTTTATTAACCAGTCCGGTCAGCCTGTTTAAACTATCATATGTATATTCCGTAAGCGTTTTGTTAGGGTATGACACTTCTGATCTGTTACCTGCCGCATCATATTTATACACTGTATTTCCGGATGACGGATCAATAACTTTAACAAGCCTGTTCAATTCATCAAACTCATATGATGTTTTTCCTGAAGGTGTTACCAATTCTGTTCGGTTACCCGCTGCATCATAAGCGTAACTTATAGCTGTTCCGTCCGGATTTGTCTGTTTTATTAGCCGGTCTCTCGAATCATAATCATATACGGTGCTTCCTCTTGACCCCATTACAGTTTTTCTTTTTCCGGTGGACGTATATGTATAGGTTTCAGACTTTTTGTCAGGAAATACCTTTTTTACCAACCTGCCATTTACATCATACTCGTGATTAACAGTATTCCCATTAAAGTCCGTCTGTGCAGTTACCTTATCCATTACATTATAAGTTAGCTTCTCAGACATTCCTAAAGGAAGAATCCTTTTTGTCCTTC
>JAAZCB010001168.1 GCA_012513545.1 Clostridiaceae bacterium | reverse complement strand
CGCCCAACAAACAGTATAGTGCATAGGCTAAGTATGCTCACGGTGGATACGAATTCGGGGTGTGAAAGAAAGCATTCTGTTTAATGCGGGTAGTCTGCAGCGCCTACGCACCATACTGTCAAACGTTAGGCACAAAGCGACATGGTAATATAAAAAGAATTGTAACACAAGGAGGACTTAGTCTCTCAGGTTTTAAAATAGAAAATGAGTCTCTCGTTTCAAAAGCAAGACTGTTGCAGCCCTTCCCTGAAACCGTCACTTCGCCGCAACACACTTGCTTTTTATGGCTATTAAAAAAGATTTGATAAGAATAATCTTACATAATGACTAAATTTTTAACTAAAATTAATCAACATTTTTTGGATAAAATTTGGAAATTTTTAATTTGATCAAGATGTTACGCAACAATGTTTATACAACATACCGATATCTTCATCTTAATGGTTCTTGCACAGGTGATCGTTAATAATCAGTTATGTTGCAATTGTTGCCAGATTTAAAAGCACCTAATACCCGTTTATGACGTAGTTCATTTCCAAATAAAAACCTTAACATTCAAACAAAATGAAAAAAGTAGCATTATTAACTTGTCTGGCAATTATGCTAGGTGGAACATGTCTTCCTCAGATAACAATGAACTCCAGTGGAGATGTCGGAATAGGTGCACCTGTCGATGGTAATTATAATTTAAGTGTCTCAGCTCCTTTTAAGGTCTATTCCGGTAATAGTGAGTTAAAATTTATGCCGGAAGGTTACACAATTAAAGTTTATCCATCCATGACCAATGCATTCTATCTTGGGAAAAGCGATAAGGCTTTTCAACATGTGTGGAGTTACAATCACGATACTCCAAGTGATTCAGTGCTAAAAGAAAATATTCAGGATTTGAATAATTCACTGTACATAATCCTGAATTTAAGGGGGGTCAGATATGATTTAAAGAAGGAAATAGCTTACGATCAGAATATAATTACTGATCCTCAAGTAATTGAAAGACTGGAAGAAGAAAGGAAAAACCAAATAGGTTTTATATCGCAAGAAGTTTTTCAAATATTGCCTGAAGTTGTAAATAAAGATGACTCATCCGGTCTTTATTCAATTGACTATTCGCGGGTTATCCCTGTATTGGTAAATGCTATGCAGGAACAACATGCACTTATCAGTGAACTTAAATCGGAAGTTGAGTACTTAAAATCCGAAGAACTATTAAAAAATGCATCCTTAAATTACGGAATAACAGCAGTTGAGAATTCTGAGCTCTCATATATCAGCCAAAATTTACCTAATCCGTTTACCGAAAGTACTAATATTGAATATTTTATTGCAATTGATGTTAAGTCCGCCAATATTTATATATATAACATGAGCGGCACGCAACTAAAGAGCTATGATTTGCATCTAAACGGTAATGGAAACATCAAAATCAATGCTGGTGAGTTAAATCCAGGAATGTATATGTACACTTTGATTACTGATGGAAAGGTAATTGATACGAAACGGATGATTTTAACAGACTAAAAAAATGAATTATGAAATATTTATTAATTATTGGTTTTATTTTTCTTCTCAGCTGTGAAAAAGGAAATGATAATATTTGTTGTGAAATTGCTGACTTGGAAGGTATGTGGATTAATACGATAACCGAGTATGATGAATTAATATTTCATACGGATTCAATATTAGAAAGAAGAGTACTTACTACAGGTCATTCAGATCATTTTTATCATTATTTCTTAATTGAGGATTCACAAATACAATTAAAATACTATGGGACTGATAAGGTTTTGGTTCCTATGCGTACTTTTAAAATATGGCTAAATGAGTCTCAAGATACTTTAATTATCAAAGGTTTAAATAAGTATCATCCTGGAATAAATGGAGACAAATTTTACAAATCTGTTAAATAATACCTATGAGAACTATAATAATTCTTTGCATAATATATTTTTCATTTATTCAAGCAGAATCAGCTGCTCAAATAAAAAAGGATAGTCTGAAATTTAACCCATATAATATTGATCTTATTTCAAAGGAACTAATTCCGACAATTGAGATGCCTCCTTTCGATTTACAGTCAGAACTCGAAAAAAATATAGGTAGCTCTCATTCATTTGAGAAATCTTTTCATTTTGCAAAAGTCTTTAATGTAAATATTGATTTAAAGAAAGATGCAAGATTTATTGAAAGTAATAAATATAATCGTTGGATTATTGGTATTAAATCAAAAGATGCATTTTCAGTTGGTGTAACTTTTACCAAATACTTGGTCCCTCCTGAATCTGAACTTTATATTTATAATACTAATAGAACCAAGTTAATAGGAGCTTTTACAAACTTAAATAATTCAGAGTCAGAAATGTTACCGATCTTTCCAATTGAAGGAGAATCAATAGTGATAGATTATATTGAACCTAAAAATGTAGAATTTTCTGGGCTGTTGATTATTGGTATAGTATGTCACGATTATGTGAATATTTTTCAAGACAGAGATAAAGATGCATGGTATGGTTCGTCAGGTCAATGTGAGGTCGATATTAATTGCAGTACTGGTTATAGTTGGCAAGTTGAAAAGTATGCAGTCTGCAGAATATATAATGGTTATACAGGCGTAATGTGTAGTGGTTTTCTCATAAATAATGTCAATAATGATGGTACTCCTTATGTATTAACTGCTAATCATTGCATAAGTACAAGCCTACATGCTGGGACTTCAGCATTTTGGTTTGATTACGAAAGCCCATCATGTAATGGAGGCGATGGTATAGCATCTGATTATATTTATAGTTCTACTTTACGCGCAACATGGGCTTATGACCTTCAAACACATAGGGGTAGTGATTTTACTCTTGTTGAATTGTCCAATCCTCCGGATGAATATTATCATCCATATTATGCTGGTTGGAACAGAGAGAATACTGCTGCCACAGGTGGAATCTGTATTCATCATCCTAAAGGCGATGTAAAAAAAATAGCTGTAGAAAATAATACTTTGATTTCAACTTATCACCTTAGTGAAAATAATGATGCTAATGCTGATCACTGGAGAGTCATCGATTGGGATATCGGTGTTACTGAAGTGGGTTCTTCTGGATCTCCTCTTTTTAATGAAGATCATAAAGTTGTTGGACAATTGCATGGAGGATATGCAGATTGTAATGGTCAGTATGATAATAATTTATCTGATTGGTTTGGAAAAATATATTCATCGTGGACAGGTGGGGGTTCATCCAGTTCTAGATTGAGAGATTGGCTAGATTCAAATAATACAACAACAGAGCTACCAGGCCTTAGGCTTGTTAAAGATGCAACAATCAATTCAGACACCCCCTGTTTTGGAGATATTGTAAAGTTTGAAAATGTAAGCGTACAAGCCAGCTCGGATATTGAAGTTGATTTTCAAAATAGTTTCGAGGCTTCTGGTACATTTAGTGCGCCGTCTGGAACAACATTATATATTCATCCTTAATCATTTACGTATATTCGAAGATAGTACTTATTACAAATATTTGTTTCGTGTTCCTACTGAGCACCGTCCCTTCTGCTGTAAGGCACTTTTAGCATTCGCGCGATGCCATCCCACACCAAAAATGCTAAAAGAGCCTTCCAGCGCGTCCCGCTTAGATGACATTAGTGATAAGTACGCTCAGTGCCTAACAGCCGGTAAAGTGCATAGGCTATGTTGTGCCACGGGGATAGGAACGCAGGCCGAATTTTTGTATCTTTCCAAACAAAACTTAATGCGATGCAACGCCTACGACACCTTACCGGCGGAACGTTGTAGCCAATTTTAAGAAACATACTGCATATGAATAATCTAAGACTAATAACAGGATTATTTTTTCTTCTTTCTTTGACAACTTACGGACAGAAAAACAAAGGATTAACTTTTGACATAAAGGATTTTAATCAAAAAGCGGAGACTGCTGAATGGCTATATGAATACGATGCTATTGCATGGTGGACAAGTGATAGTGTGATGCTTGGAGATTCATTAGAAAAATCAAGACTTGGTTCTGATTGGTTTTGTTTCAAGACAGATGATGATAATTGGCACGCTGTTTATGGAAAATATGAAAATGACACATTTGATTTGGTTTTTCATTATTTAGTCGATACTACTTACACTGTTAAAAGAGTTTATGAGAATGTGGACACTGCAATATTAAATGGACACTCAAGAGCCTTACAAATTGCCAATCGATTTATTAAAATTCATACAGATTCTGTTAATCTGAGATTCAATCAATATATCAAACAAAACGACGATAGGACTTATAACGTATGGATTTTATCTGCTTTTCAACCAAATGGATGGGCAGTCTATGGGAAGGAGTTTATTTTAAAGATTAATAAACAAGGAAATAAAGTAATTGAGGACAATAGTTATTACGATACTGATTTTCGTGGATTTGAAGTTAAGGAACCAAGAGAAGTATGGATTGACCAGACAAAATTTGAGAACCCAACAATTGGATTAGTCTTTTTCGTCTGGTACTACAAAAAGTATTTTACCTACATCAAAATTGATAATAAAGATTATGTGACAACTGCAATTAAAGATGGGGATCATTATACTTGGATGCACATTGAGAAAGATATAAAAAAAGATAAAAGAAAGAAATAAAAACTGGCTACAACACCGGGTATAGTTCATTGCCGGCAAAGTGTTATTGCTATTGTTTGTTCAATTGCATATCTTTCATGTACCCGGACAAGTGAGCGCTCCGAAATCGGCAACGAACCATACCCGAAAACGTTGTGCACAAGCGGAGAGAAGACAAGCGACAATGGAAAATTTGCTGCAAAAACAAACAGGAAATCCAACCCACAAAAGCAAGAGTGTGGTTGCCCTTCCCTGCAATCTTCCCTTCGCAACCACACACATGCTTTTTTGCTGACCCACACGGGTTTAAATTATACTTTGCTAAAGTAGATACAACAATAATTAACTGCTAATAATAAAACTATGAGTGATTATGTTAAATGCAATCATTGTGGATATTATCCTTCTACAAATGGTTACTATTGTGCAAATTGTGGGCATAAGGTTAATAATGATGACGGAGTGGCAGGTATCGCAATCTTATTGATAGCATTAATTCTTGTAGGTTCAATAATATTTGCAACTATATCCCTTTTTCAGTCTTTAAAAAGGCATAATTATAAAAGAGCTATATGGTTTGGTGTAGGTGGTATATTATGGTCAATTCTTATGTTCATTATATATTTTCATGTTGATGATAAACATGATCCTGAGGTTGTAAATATCTATGGATTTATGATTTGGTCTAATATTATTGGCATAATAAGTTCATTAATATCAATATATTTAAGTATATACAAGTTAAATAAATTGAATACTCAAAAGGTTCAAAAACAAACAAAAGCAAAAAATGAATATCTTAAAGAGAACTTAATAAATAAAAGAGATAATAAAGTAAGTTCTACATCAATTACAAATGAAGCATCTTCGTATAGCTTAAATACTAACTCAAAATCGTCAAAGTCTAAGATTATTTTAATTGTAGTAATTTCTTTAGTAGTAATTAGTTTAGGAATTCTATATACTTTGTATGTGATAAATAATCATACGGGTACAAACTCGGAAGTTGAAAATAAATCAAGCAATGTCATTACTGAAGTTGATAATATTCCTTTAAAATATAGCGAACTAAGTGTAGTTAAAGCTATACAAGTTGCAGAAAATGCTTTAATGCAAATATATCGCAAAGATTATTTTAATTCTAATGGCACTTATCCAACTACCTGTTCGCTTAAATGTGATACAGTTATAATTAAAGATATAAATGGTGATAATTTACCTGATGGGTTTATCCATTATTGGGGTGAGGATTTTGAAGTATATGGTAATGCTACACAGATGGGATGGTTAGTTTTACTGAACACTGGCAACAATTTAGAAATATTACATCCGTCTATTAAATACCGATTTGAATTTGAGAAGTTTTCTGATGATACACTTGTTGGAATAGTCCCTGTTTTTGGTGGTGCAACTTGCTGTCCTACTTCTAAAAATGAAGTAAGATATTTGTTTAGGAATAATGATTATAAATTAATTTCAGAAAAAACAATTTGGGAGGAAACTTCTGAATCGAACCAGGAAATTGAAAACCAGAATATTGAAAATAATGAAATTACTGTAGATGGTCAATCACAAACCAAAACAATTATAAGAGATTCGCGAGCCAAGGATGTCGCAAATGTATTTTGGGATTCAAAATATACCTTGTTTTGTAAACTTACTGATGAACCCATATTTCCAAATTCAAAAGGTGAATATGATATTTGGTATGCCAGTCATGAAGAACCATATCCGCACCATAAAATACTAGCCAAGAAAGAATTATCATCACTCCTATTTTATAAGTTCAAAGATTTTGAAGCTTGCAAGAAATGGTGTGATTCTAAAAAAAATAATTAACAACATAATACACATCTGACAATAAATACTTAAATCTAATCATATGGAAATTAGCGACGAAAAAAAAGAACAATTAAAATATTTCATCATTGAAAATTTCAATAATCAACCTGAAAATATCAAACGCGAATTTTAGCGTGAATTTCAGCGCCAAGTTACTTCCATAACACCAGAGATGAAGAAAACAATTGGCATTTTGTTAAGTAACTTTTATAATGAGTTAAATTTAAAGGATGTTCAAATGTTTGTCAGCATTGAGAATCCTGTAAATCTTATTGAAGAAGTATTGTTTGAATATATTAATTCATAAAGATTTGACATCCACCCCAAGGGTAATTAAAATGAAATTTTTGGATTATTAAAAACAAATTTTAGAAAATGAAAACTTTAATATTATGCCTGTTTTTAGCACTATCATTGAATTCTTTTAGCCAAAATCTTAAACTTATGCATCCAATAGCAAAAGCTAGCGGAGATTATATTGCAATGTCTCCAAACAGGGATATTGTTGCCTTGGCTTCAAATACTGGGATAATATTTCTTGAGACGAATGCCGGTAGGCTGGTAAAAGAAATCCCTATAAACTATGCTAAGTCAGTAACATTTTCAACTGATAAAAAGTATCTTGCTTTCACATATCAAAAGACCATACAAATTATTGATTTGTATACCGATGAAATAATAATGAAAGACGAAGAAGAGAATCAATGCTACTCAATAACTTTTTCACCGAATAATGAGGAAATAGCATTTTACACTGGGTCACAACTTAAGACCTGGAATTTTAAAACTGGTCAATTTTGGCTTATTGAAACCTCTGGTCACAATCATTATTGCTATAGGGAATCGGGAGTTGAATCAGATGAAATTCGATATTCACCTGATGGAAGATACTTGCTATCTGTCCCAAATAAAAATTGTTCACCGACTGCTGACGCTTCAATTTGGGATACAAAAATGAAAACAAAAACAAAAACTTTCAATATAGCAAATTATCCATTGTTTGACATTAATAGCACTTGGACTGAAATTAGTGTGATAACTTCTGAAAATTCAATAGTCGTTAAAGATTTGAATACGTTAAATACAAAAAAAACAATTCCACTACAAGGCAAGTTTAATTATATTAAGTATCTATCGTCTAAAAACAATGTTTTAGTTACCAACTTGGATGAATATTCAAACAATCCCGTTTACCTTGTTAATCTGGAAAATGGTGAAACAATTACAAAACCAGCATTGAAAGCAAGTAAAATTATGATTCTTGACGAAAATCGAATCCTTACCAACAATCTATATGCTGGATTAAAAGTATATGAGTTATCTTCTGGTCAGATAATAGACCTATTTAAAACAAACACATTTTATATTGAAAATGTTTGGTTAAGTGAAAACCAAGAATATATTGCACTTCTTGCCTACAATAATAATCTTAGACTCATTAACAAATCATTTAATCATTTAATAACTTTCCCAAATTCGTATTATAAAAGCTATGGTGCTGTTGCTATCCCAAAAGACAAAAATATTACTATCTCATGTGGAGGAGAAGATGTTAATATTTGGGACAATAAATCAGGTGAGCTAATTAAAAAATATGAAAAGATACTTGATAATAATTGGAAAAAAGTAATTTCAGATGATGGCACAATTTTATTCCAATATGGTCGTGGCGGTTGTCATTTTAGTTATATTGATTTGAGTAATGGTTCCAAATTATATGAATTTAAAACATCTACAAACTGGGAACCTGAAATTTATTCAGGAGCGTTTTATCCCGACAATAAATACTTTGCTACTGGAGTAAATACAAGATATGACCTTACCAGAACTTGGACCCAAGGTAGTAGAGAGTTGACAAAAGAAGAGCAAAAAAGGTCAGTAAGTATTTGGGATTTAGAACAGAACAATTTAATTAGAACATTTTCAACAAATCATCCAGAAGGTATAATACAAAATATTGCTTTTTCACACGATGGCAATTACCTTTTTACTACCAGTAATAATGAAGAGTTAACTGTAATGTGGGATTTAACAGGTACATCTATTAAATCTTTTAAAGGTAGACTTCAAAGTATTTCTGGTGATAGCAAATATCTTGTTGTTAATTCAAGGTCAGAAAATGGTTTTTCTACAATAATATATAATATTTCTACTGGTAATAAAGTAAAGTCGATTCCTATTGGAGGTGATTCATATGTTTCTAAAGATGGTCAACATATTATAAATAATTTGACATCACATTTAGAAGTGTGGAATATATTATCAGGCAAATTGGAATTCTCTTATTATATAGCTGGTGATTCTGATTGGGTCGTAATTACTCCTGATGGCTATTATGATGGTACTGAAAATGGGTTAAAAGAGATTCATTATTCTGATGGATTTAAGGTATATCCTTTAGATACCGCAAGTGATATGAAATTTAAACCTGGTTTGATTGGGAGCATTTTAAAATAAAGAGAAATGGAATATGATATACTATTCATCCCTTCTGCTGTCAGGCACATTGGCAAAACACACGCAGCCAATGCTTCAGCCAAATTTTGCCAAAGAGCCTTCCAGCCCATCTCACCTTATCGTACGGAGAAAAACATTGCAGCAAATTTGAAAGAAAATATATCGAAAGACAAAAACCGCCAGTGCACAACAAATGGTATAGCCAATAAGGGTTTCAGAGGTATTCGTAGGTTTTCACTCGCATCAAACGTAGTGTACCTTGATAAGTTATCTCTCCGCAATCCCTTACTGGCCATACCATCAACCGTTAGCAAACATGGGAAAAAAGCATCGGTAACAAAAATTAACGCAACCAAAAGACAGATAATTACATCAAATATTAATGACTTAAAGTATTGACTATGAAAAAACAAACATTAATTCTACTTACTTTATTTTTGAGCCAGATTATTTTTGCTCAAAAACAAGACAATACTTGGGATTATCCTATTAGACCAGGTACAGAAAAATGGAAAGAACTTGATAGTTATGAGAAAAGGTTAAATGCCTATAACATATCTGATTCAATTCTTTCTACCATGAGTACAAGTGTACTTGTTACAACTTGCTTGAATTATCCGGAATTTAGGCTAATTATGACAAGAAATAGTTTACAAATAGGTTTTGATTATCTTAAATCAATTTTTAATGGTTTCAATGAACTTGAAAAACGTACAGATTCGGGTAAAGAATTAATAAAATTGTATGAAACAATGGAACCACAAAAAATAATACAACATGACATACCCTCAAAACGAGGAGCATTCAGTTTTCAATTTACATGTATTGAATTAATAATGGCTCAATCAGGAATTCAAAAGAACCTATCAAAAGAAGATATTCTACATTTCTTTGAAATATATATCAAAAAT
>JAAZCB010001167.1 GCA_012513545.1 Clostridiaceae bacterium | reverse complement strand
ATCAACAGGTTTTAGTTCTTCAAACCTTTGGTCGATATTCTCAGGCAAAGAGATTATGCCTACAGTAACGGCCGGTTGACCAATTACATTCCTGTAGGTTATCCAGGTCCGGCGGGAGTGAATTCCCATGCTGATTACATTTATGCCATTAATTTTACCTTTATTTGATTTAAACCATTTCCTTACGGCCAAGGCACTTGCAAGAGTCCTGTTGATTTCGGATCTCCTGCCCGTTACAGCTACAATTGAGCTGGGATCAATACCCTTTGATATTAATTCTATGCGCGCAAGTTCGGCATGGGAATGATAGTCGTTTGGAGTCCTTTCTTTATTGTCAATTTTTCCAATGTCATATATAGAATTATTCTTGTAAGACACAACTATAGTATCATCAAAAATAATTTCCCTGACATATAGATTTCTGTCTCCCCCCTCGTCGACATAATCATTATCAAAATGTACCAATATTGAGTCAATGTCTTTAAGAGATCCGGTCCATGATAATGAATAATTCCTTACTGTTTTATCTGCTGTGAATTCTGCCAGCAACGAGTCATTTATATAAACATTGAAGTGGGAAAGGTATTTCTCATCCATTTTACTATGTGCAACAATTTCAATTTGATGTGATGCTGAATCATCAGGGGGAGTGGTTTTTAGCCGGGGGTAGAATATTAGGAATCCATTTCTTGACATATTAAAAAAATCCAGATCACGTGAAAGAATGCTTGCAGTCAATAAAAGGTCGTAATTATTGTCAATGAATTCATTATAAGCCATTTCAATACCTTTTTCAGGTAGCCATCCTTCAACAATAAGAATATTTGCCGGTACTTTGTTTGATCGTGAGAGAAAACATTTAAAGTTGTTAAAAGAGATTATTACTATAAAAACACTGCATATACATATCATTATAACTATCCATAAATATTTTCTTTGAACAATCATTTTGTAAGGTATTAAATAGAGTGATTTCTACTAAACTATCTGTTTTTCCAATTTCGGTACGTCTATTATAATAATTTGGTATTTTGATGATTATTGTAAAATCCGCAGCGTTTTAAAAAATACTAAGGTGTCATGAGTCGTTTAAAAAATATGGTGAGGTCCTTTCAGAAACAGTTTGAATTAAACTGACAAAATTACTGTTTTTGGCACGATACGCAATAATTGGACTTTGTACTTATGGATAAATAATTTATAGGATAACTGAAATACTGATGCAGAAACTAATGAAACCCACAATAAAGATTGTAGAAAAAGCAGAAATTATGCTTTCAGGATAATGCAAGGATATGCAAGGCTCCGGAGGTGTTATTTAATGGATTCTATGTTTTGTAGATTAATACAATAAAAAGGACCTGTAATATAAGATACTTAATCTGAGCTTTTTGATGATATATTGCCTGGATATCTTAATTTATATGGATATTTAACACACAAGATTATCAGATGAAATTCGTTATTAGGGGGAGATGGTACTTGTTCAATAATAGTACAAGCTATGATGCCAATACAACTTTAAGCATCGATTATTATCCGTATGTT
>JAAZCB010001166.1 GCA_012513545.1 Clostridiaceae bacterium | reverse complement strand
TATCTTGCCCTGTTTCAGCATTTGTCTAAATATTCAATCCTTTTTTTTTGATTTTACGGCGTTATTTGCAGGGCTTTCACCCTCGTTTATTGATTAGTTGGTGTTTAAGTGTAGGTTGTTGCTTGTTGGTTTTAAGGTTTAGTTGTATCCCTTTTTCAACATTTGTCCAAATATTCAACCCCCTTTTTTTGATTTTACAGCGTTATTTGCATTGCTCTAATTTGATACACTACCCTTAATTTGATACATTACTAATTTTCCTCATTTTTTGTTTTATCCCATCATCGATCATTATTATATTATTTCTTTTATAAAGAAAATCTTTAATTATATTATCATTCCCATATTCTAAATAAACTTCAACTATATTGATATTATTATCAAACATAAATCCAATGCTTTTAAATCCAACATATTCAATCCTAAGACTATCAAAATCTGAATTTAAACTTGCAATTCCATCCTCATTAGTAATTAACGTATTTACTAGTTTAGAGTTTTTAAACAATTTTACACATGCAAATTCTAATGGCGATTTATTAAATTTATCAAAAACAATAATACTACTCTTTTCACAGGTATCACAAGGATACAAATAATAATATTCTATAGGATTAATATGAATTCTTCTTCCTTTGATTTCCCATAATCCATCTATTGTATCACAATAATTTCCTATCTTTTCAATATATTGAAAAGTGTAATTCATATTTAATGACAAATTAACATTAGGGTATAATTTATCATTTTCATAAACACCAACAACGTTTTTAATATTATTATAAGAACAACTACATAATATCAATAAAATATTAAAGATAAAAAGAATAAATCTATTTATTATTATCTTTTTCAATATTACCATATTCTACCTGCATTTTTAGATTTATTATATTGTACTTTTTCAATATCAGATTGTCCATTGTACGATTTTTTTTGCCATTCAAGTTTAGAATACTGATTTGCTGCTTGAACAGGATTTACAATATTACCATCAGCAGGATGACCAAATAAATTTGATCTTTCGTATGCTGCTTTTTCAACATGTCTATCTCCGAGTGGACCATAACCTTTCCCTGATGCATCAAAATCAATCTCTCCCATTAAATATTGAAAGCCATGTAAAAGTTCGTGAGATAAATTTTGAATAGGAGTAAATATACCTCCATCTCCAATATTAAGATGTACAATATTAGTTCCAACATCATATTGTGTATTTCCATTTCCAATATTATTAGTTCTATTATCTCCCATTCTTATTTGAAAAATTGTTGTGGAATTTTCCATTTCACACAATTCGTTTTCAATACCTTGATAAAGTTGTACTTGTCCTTGTGCTTTTGATAATGCATTTTTCCCTACATATTTCCCTTGATCTATTCGATTTTGTATTCTATCTACTTTATCTTGAGCACGATCTTTTCTATCAGATAAAATTTGTTTATATTCATTGTAAAGTGCTGTTTCTTCATCTCCAACAGGATCAACTATCATCCCCGTAGGATCCACAAACTTCAAAGGATTATTAGCACAATAGGTATATGGAGAAATACTCGGATACTTTTCAAACATCGGGTCTCTACTAATAAATGTCGGAGGTGCATAGTACCTTGCACTGTAATAGTACATATTATTCTCCTCATCAAGTTCTTTGGCATTGAAGGAATATTTCGGTATGCGGCCGGATTCCCAGCCGGGATCATACTCATAGAGGAGTTCCCCGAAAGGTGTATATAAAAATCCTTGGGTAATATTGGCACTATTATCCGTTATCATACCCGTGC
>JAAZCB010001165.1 GCA_012513545.1 Clostridiaceae bacterium | reverse complement strand
CTTTTGCTTTAGGTGGTCAAAAACCAGCACCTCATCGGTAAACATAAAATGGCTTTCAGGAAGCTCAAGGTCATCAGCAGGCATATCCGGAAGGTGTTCATAATACCTTATCAAATCATAGCCGAAAAAGCCGACTGCTCCACCGTTAAATCTGGGAAGACCCTTTAAGTTTGAACCCTTGAATTTATCCATTAGATTTCTTATGATCTCAACAGGGTTTCCTTCCTCTTCTCTTATGAAACCATTCTTTTCTTCAATAATTATTTTGTTTTTATAGCTTTTAACTACCATGAAAGGATTTCTGCCGATAATTGAATACCTGGCCCATTTTTCGCCACCTTCAACGCTTTCCAGCAAAAAGCAGTACGAGCTTGTTTCAAATCTTTTAAAAAGACTTATAGGCGTTTCCATATCCGCATATACTTCCATGGAAATCGGGATAATGTTGTGGCTTTCCGCCAGATTCCTCACAACATCAATGGTTGGATAAAACATATTATTTTGACGCCTCCTTCTTGTAAAGGAAGACACGAGATTACACTTAAACTAAAAAAGCCAGGTACAAGACACCCGGCATATAGACATAAGTATTTAAAATTATCCAGCCTCGTCTCTTCTCTTCTCATCTCTTATTTCCAACTAATCTCATCTGATCTTAAAGCAATTATAGCACGATTAATAAAGAAAATGCAAGCATAAAAGAAATTTTATTTTACCCTGTTCATTACTGCATTCAAATAACTCTGGTCGGAGTTACCGCCAACATATACATCAGGATTTATTTTGCCGCCTGAAATGTTTTCCTCTCTAACATTCCAGTAAAAGCTGACCAAATAAATCATATATTTCTTCTTTTTATTTTCAAAAGCTATCTGGCCAACACCCTTTCCTAGAGTAGGTTTTCCAACAATAGTTACATTTTTCAGATACTTTTTCAAGCCAAGGGACAGAACTTCAGAGCTAGATGCAGAATATTCGTTTACCATGATGTATATATGCTTGAATCTGATCTGAGCTTCGTCCGAATCATAACTCTCCATATAACCGTCTCTATATACCAAATAACTTGTTGTGCATTGTGGCAAAAGGCAATCCAGTATTTCATTTGAAGGCGCCAGAAGTCCACCTGAATTGTCTCTCAAATCGATTATAAGTACAGTCTCTTCAGGATTCTTGATACTGTCTATTATTTCCCTGAATTTGTAACCTGTGGAATAGGTAAAAGAATTGAATTTCAGAAAGAACACCTTGTCATTAATTTGCTCGGAATAAATATTATTATTTAAGTCAAGGTTAATAACCTCATCATAATCTTTTCCCTGAATAAAAAATGTAAAAATATCATTCCTGTATCTTATTGATTCTATAAATCTCTCGATATCAGCATTTGTTACGTTATCCTTAATTTCGGTTAATTTTTTTGACAACTTATCAAAGTCATTTATTTTATCATAATAAAGGTAATTATCCCTGACGAAATTTATCACCCTTTCAGCTTCCGGAAGCTTGGCTTTTTCAAGTAAAGATTTCAAGCTTAAAGCGTCCTGTTTGCCTTCGTTTAATTCTAAAACCTTCTTATTAAATATTTCTGCATTTTCATAGTCCTGATTGTAATAATATTCTGTCGCAATTGCAAACAAAGCCTCCTCATTGTAGGGGTCCAATTCAAGCAGCTTGTTATAATATTCTATGGCACTGTCGCTCTTTCCCTGATATGAGTAACAGTCAGCAATATACCAAAGATAACTTATGGTATCAGAGAATAACTCATTTGCCTTCATTACAAAATCCAGACATTTTGAGTAATTTTTCTGACAATAAAACAGCACATAAGCCTTACTATCATAAGCATCCATGAATCTGGGATCGTTTTCAATTGCAAGGTCAAAATACTTTAAGGATCCCCTGTAGTTATTTCTAAATACCTCAATTACACCAAGAGTCGTGTATGCAAAGGGACTGGATTTATTTATTTCAAGTGCTTTCTCACAAAGCTCTACAGCCTGGTCATATTTCTCCTCATCGCAGAATAACTTTGCCTTGTTGACATAGGCATCGGTGTTATTATTATCAATTTCAATGCTTTTATCAAAATATTTAATCGCATCTTCATATTTTTCAAGGTACCGGGAGCTAATCCCTTTCATCATATATGCTTGTGAAGACTTTGTGTCCAGAGATAATGCCTTATCCGCGTACTTGCCTGCTTCCTCGTATTCTTCAAGTTTATTGAGCACCTCGGACTTTTTAATGTATAGTTTTAGAAGCAGCTCCTTGTTTATATTTGTTGACAAAGCTTTATTAATGCTATCCAGAGAATTTTTGTATTTTTTCAGATCAAAATAAATTACAGCTTTATTATAGTATGCCGTATAGTTATATGGATTTATTTCTACTGATTTGTCATAAAGATCAAGTGCCTCTTTCTGCTTGCCGAGACAATCCTGTGAAAAGGCCTTGTTATTGTATGCCATATCCATATCGGGATCCAGCTCTATTGCTTTGTTACAGCATTCTATTGCTTCCTCGTATCTTCCAAGCTTGTTCAAAACATATGCCTTATTGCTGTAGTAGCTGCCGTTGGAGGGACTAAGCGATATAGCCTTATCCATATTAGCTAGTGCATTTTCCGCCTCACCCAGATCAACCAGAAGACTTCCTTTCAAATCATATAATTCCGGCTCTTCGCTATCAAGTTCAAACGCCTTTTCGCAAACCTCCAAAGCTTCCTTATCCATGTCCTTGATATCAAGAACTCTTGATTTTCCTATATAGGCTTTTATATTCCCGGGATTCTCTAAAATAGCTTTCTCATATTGCTCCAATGCACTTTCAAGATCATTATTCGCTAAAAATTCATCAGCTTTGTTTATGTAGTAGTCCCCTGCTTTTGAACATTGACACAAAAATACAGGAATTAATATTACTAAAAAGATCAGAACAGCCTTCTTCATAAATTAACCTCTTAATAAATATATTCTAACACCAAAATAAACTGCACCATTTTATATAACTATATAAACCATAAATTATTTATACACTTTATAACATATATTTATATGTCTGGAAACCTCTCTATCTGTAATTTCCCTTCTGGTTGGGATATTTCTGATTAAACTCCTCTTTGCTTCCGGCTCTTACTCTAAAGCTGTTAGCTATATTGTGGAAAGTTTCCCTGGATGATGCAAATCTGTTTTGCGTTGTCCAGCCTGAAATCTGATAAAAAGCATCAGGTACTTCCACAACCGTAAACATATAACCTATCTTATAACTGTCTTCTTCTCCGGAGTACTCAAATTGTATTGCCGGATGCCCGGATATAATAATGTTTTCAAATTCTGTTCCCTCGCCATTCTTCATGTTATTGCCAAGATCATAGTTCTTAGCCTCACAATACTCAAGAAGAGAATAATCATCTGCATATTCTTCCTTGTCTATCCTTACTACTGCTACATAATTGTCATTGCTATCTCCTGCAAATAATTCATATTCATCGTCTGATTCTTTAAACCATGAGTAAGGTACAACCACTTCAATCGCTTTGTTTTTCCCTGCTATTTTCTTTCCCTTGAATTTCTCCCTGCCGGTGTCACTAAAATTATAGTTATTGGAATTAATTACTGAAATGAAAATAGATAAAACCACTAGCAAAGAAAATACGCCTGATATAATAATGGTGGTTTTCTTACTTTTATTAATTTCATTCTTTAACTTTCCAATACCAGAGACATTAACCGAATCAATTTTGAAAAATGTATTACTATCTGCATTGAAGGATAATGAATTATTCGCTGAATCTATAAAAGAACTTTCGTTATCCAGTATATGCTTCTCTTTCTTTTCAAAGAAATCCTTCAGATCCCTGACAGTAATAACAAAGGTTCCGGCAGCAAGATCACCTATTCTCTGCCTCCTTGCAGTTGATAAGCATACTATTCCCGCAATTATGCCTCCAAAAAAGAAAGGATTTACTTCAATTAATCTGAGTGCTGAACGTATAAGTGACTTAATCAAACCTGGAGCATAGCCTTCGTTGTTTACAACTTTAATTCTGGTTATAACTTTGCCCAAGGTATATCCGGTAAGACCTTCCAACACTATATAATATAGTGCTACGATTAATAAAATTAAAGAAATATGAACATTACTATCCGGGTTGAGTACCATGAAAATACCAGATAAAGACCCTAGAAAAATTAGATCAATAACTGAAGCAACCCATCTTAAGGCAACTATTGAATTTGGATAATTGACAGTTATAAAGCTTATTTTTAAATCCATTCTTTTCACCAACTATATAATTTATGATTTATAACAGATATTAAACCTATAGAAAATAATGAATTAAAATGACATGCGCTGGATATTATTAACACCAGTGAGTTACCCTCTATTACATGCTCAGATTAAAACATACATCATGACGCAAATATCACATGTATATTTTACCACTATTATTGTATGTTATCAACCAAGTATTGACACATATATCTAAAAATATTGTAAATTGGTATAAGAGAAATATCCAATAATAATTTATACTTATCAATTCGGGTTTTGCTATGGAATTCTGGTCAAAAAGCTTATTGGCACTTTCATATTCTAACGACAAGGCTATAATAAGGCTGATATTTTAAGAGTATTTTCCCATATCTCTTTAAATATCAGCCCTTTAATATCTTCAATAAAATTATATAAAACTATTTCCAATACTCCGTATTCTATTCAGGAAAAGACGTTATAATGCCTAATATATATCTTCTCATCAAGGCATAGTCTGTCGAGTTTGCATTTCCATCCCCGTTAACATCAGCGTTTGAAAGAGCAATTCCTTCAAGCTGATTTATGCCAAGTATATGCCTTCTTAATAAAGAGTAATCTGTTGAATTTACTTTTCCATCACCATTTAAGTCACCCTTCGTTTGCAATGGGGTAGGAGAAGGTTTTACGTCATTACCAGGTTCATCGTTCAGGCGGAACCAGTCAATATCCACGTACCCTGAG
>JAAZCB010001164.1 GCA_012513545.1 Clostridiaceae bacterium | reverse complement strand
GCTCAATATTGCAATTTTAAGGATAGGTTTGACACTTGCTGCAATAATAGTAGTTGTCCTTACCATTTCAATCTTAAGGTCCAATAACCTATAGTCACACAAAAGTATAATGAAATCAGCTCCCGTCTTATTTACAGGCTAAAAAAAGAGCGGTTAAGCTCTTTTTGAGGTTTAACCACTCTTTTTAATACTTATAAAGTCACTCAATCTGTTCGCGCCTGTGGAATTTCGCTAACCAATCCAAGAATATATTTGCGTAACCAGGAATAATCAGTAGAATTAACTTTGCCGTCATTATTTACATCAGCCCTCTTAAAGTCATCTCCTTTAAGCTCAATTATACCAAGAATATGCCTTTTAATCATTGCATAGTCAATTGAATTAATCTTTCCATCATCATTGACATCACCTTTTAAACCTGCTCCATATGTAGGTGAAGGTATAATTCCTTTGGGTGCTTCTTCATCAATGTAACTTGAAACCCACGCCAATGATGCATTTAGAATTATAGAACAATCATTTGTTGACCAGGACTCAATGTGGTCTACGTAACACTTCTGAGGAGGTGTCTCGCCTGACTTCATTCCGGCTCCACGTACAAATGGATCCTCAAGCCCTGAGTTAGGACCTCCAACAATTATTCCCGGAGGTGCAACAGGATATTCGGGATTGATCTGGTTGGCAAAGAATTGGTGGTACGGATTTCCCACAGGGTTGTCACCATATCCTGTTACATAACTTTTGAAGTTGGGGTTCCGGCCCATGATATAATCCATGGCTTCAACCGCACCGTTAAAATACTTGAGGTCTTTTGTATAATCGCAGGCATATGCCATAATAATTGCATTGTTCAGCACATATCCGTTTGACTCCGATGGATAGCCTGTTATTCCTGTTCCGTCTAATTGACACTGACTGAAAGGAATCCCATATCCCTGCTTGTTTTGCATATTAATATAGAAATCTGCAGCAGATATAATATTATCCTTTGCTTTTTCCAGGTCCATTTTCGGCAGTCCATTTGGAACAAGTAAAAGAGTAAGCGTCCCAAGTGAATGTGTGTTTCTGAAGTTGAAGCTTGAAGGGGTATTTTCCTGACCATCTGTTTCCAAACAGGTAGTAATATTAAGATACCATTTTGATTGTTTAAGGTAATCCATGTATTTTTCTCTTCCCGTAGTAACATATAACTCAGCTGCCGCCCAGTAAAAGTTATCTTCATCATCTCTTAAAAACAATCCCCCAAGTGATGGATTATAATTATATTTCAGATCCGGATTTGCAACTGCCGCTTCCCATGCAAGCTCAGCAGCACTAACACACCTATTGGCAAAATCCATATCATAATCCTTCCACAAACGTCCTCCCTGGGCAGCTACTGCCGCCATATTCAGTGTTGCCTCAGTTGTAGGCATATCCAAATAACGCTCTCTTTGAGTTTCATGAGGTGCAACGGCAAGTCCTTGCCAGGTTTCGTCACTAGCCTTGTGATGAACCATCCCTTCCCCCGGAAAGCCTGCCGGAATCTGCATATCCAGCATGCACTCCAAGTGATATCTAGCTTCATCAAGTATGTCGGGATAACCGTTTCCGCTTTCCGGTATGTTCATTTTTCCATCTTCAAAGTAATTTGTCTTATTTTTCAATAAAGAACGCTCATATATGTTCTGTATAGTCCATACAGCCATACCACCGTTTACAGTGTATTTCCCAAAATCACCCTCCTCATACCAGCCTCCTGTTACATCCAGCATTTGTCCGGAATAGAAAGGGTTCAATCCACTACTAAGATTCTCTGGACAAGACACAATATCAGGATTATGTGCTTGCGGACGTGTCCATTGTATGTCACCGACATATTTTTCTTCAATGGGAATACCGCTTCTTTGATGGTAAAAGTATTTGAGAGAATCGAATTTAAGTCTATTATATATATCCCGGGATATATCAAACCTATGGCTCTCTTCACTTCCTGTCTTGAGCATATATTCTGTACCTTCATCACTAAAGGTTGAAAAATCAATAATATGCACATTATTTCCCGAGTCCTCGTCATGTCCATATACTGTGGTCTTTCCCTCAGCAACTTTATTGTTGCTGCTGTCCAAAAGCTCCCAGGCAACAGAAGTATCCGAAGCAGATAAAAGAGTCGCTTTCTTAACACTGCCAGGGTAATAGCCCAATTGGTTTACTCTTATTCCCTTATATGGTGGAACAGAGGTTGACGGTGGCTGCGTACAAAGAGGGTCCTCAAGATAAATATCATCAAAAAGGAAGGTTGTGCCATCCGGTACATCCTTACCACCTATATAAAATGATAATTCGCAGTTTTTAGCAGAACGGGTTGCCGTAAAGGTATCATTACACTTAAATGGTATTCCGGCAGTTAATGACTGAGACTCCCATGACCTGTTTTTAAGATTCCAATCATCATAATAAGGATCCTTGGAATCTCCTATTCTTGCATAAATTTTACAATCCTTATCTGCAGTAACAGTAAACTTAACTGTATATGTATGTCCTTCCCGAATTATCAATCCACGGTGCTTAAACTGACAATCCCACGCTTGTTCATATGCTCCTGAATTTATAACTTTAATACTGCACCTTCCTCCTTCAATTTTAAATTCAGTTTTAGCTGGCAAAGTGTCAAGTACCTGCCATGGAGAAATCACATTATCAAAGGTATTGTTACTCAGAATATCACCCGCAAAAGACACCATTTGGGCTAAGAGTACCGAAAATACAGTAAGTCCGACAGTAATAAGCTTTTTTAACATCTACATCCTACCCCCTTTTTTACATAATAATGTATATTATTCGAGATAAAAATTTTTTTCGGGGGCTTTTTTGCTGTAGTTTTATTGGTACGTTTTACCTTTATTACATTGATTTGAAGAGCAAATTATGTTAATATTAATTATACAAATATAGAAAACAAATTTATGTTCCTGGGTTTATCATCTACGTACAACTTAATATTAATGGTTTTGGTTTAAGGTTCTTACAGGATATGGTTACAGTTTTGACCGGACTTATACTTAGAACCGTCAGCCGGTGTTATCATTAGAGTACTGGACAAATAGCTATATACCCAGTTATATTATACATAAGCTTTATTTTGAATAATCAATTAAGCTTTTCACTAAACTCTTTGTGCACGAAACAGAAATATTTCCTTTTTGCTCCATGTCTTTATGTAATCCGGATTTGTTTTCATAGAATATGTTGGTTATGCCATGACTCAGTGCATTTATGCTTCTGATGGTATTTGATATGCCAATTTTTATTGGACAATATATACATAATTTACAAGGAGTGTGGAAAAATGATTAGGAAGAAACTATCACTGATTTTGGTACTTGCACTGCTGGCAGCATTGCTTGTTCCTCAGTTTAGTGCAAGTGCTGCAGCACCCGAGGGGTACAGGAAGCTTATGGATGTTCAAATCTTTAAGGACAGTCCTGTAACCGGTTGGACAGGCAGCGGCGGAACGGGAGAAATTGAAACAGTAAACACAACACTGCCTTTAGACACTGAAGTAACTTACAATGGACTTCCGTCCCTCAGGCTTAATGTAGTTAAGCCGCTTAGTGCTGGCTGGTGGGTATCACTTCTGACTTTACGGGGCTGGAACTCACACGATTTATCACAATATTTCCCAAACGGAAGCCTGGAGTTTAACATCAAGGGAAAAGAAGGCGGAGAGGATTTTATAATCGGTTTCAGGGATAAGGTATATGAACGCCGCCTGCCTGAGATTGATATAAAGACTCATATTACAGACTATGTTGAAATAACAACAGAGTGGCAGAACGTAAAAATACCTCTTAAGGATCTGTTACCTCTTGCAAATGGTTTTGATCCTTCATCAATAACCTGTGTTATAATGGAAAAGGCTCATACACAGCCTATGACTATCTGGATTTCTGATATGAAAGTTACTTCACCTGATGATGAAAAAGCAGCACCTGCAATCAAGGTTAATCAACTCGGTTTCCTTTCTGATGCTAATAAATATGCTCTTGTTACAGGCTTTGAAGCTGATCTTAAAGCTGATGAAGGAACTCCCTTTTCTGTATTAAACGCAAAAACCTATTCAGTAGCATACGAAGGTGAATTGTCTCTTGTAACCGATTATGAAGCTGTTGACTCGGGCGAAAAAATCCTTAAAGCAGATTTCACAAAATTAACAACTCCCGGTGAATACTACATAAGAGTCAATGCAGAAGGCATTGATGATTCTCCGAAATTCGAAATCGGCAATGACATATACAAACCTCTCGTTGTTGATGCTTCGAGGTATTTTTACTACCAGCGTCAGGGATTGGAACTCAATGAAAGCAATGCTGCCGGTTACCCACGCGGTGATATGACTCCGCAGGATTCGGAAGCAGTATTTGCATCGGGTGAAAAAACACCTGTAGATGTAACAAAAGGCTGGTATGATGCCGGAGACTATGGAAAATATATAAACGCAGGAGCATCAGGAGTTTCAGATTTGTTCTGGGCATATGAAATGTTCCCTGAAGAATTTACCGATGGTCATCTTAACATTCCTGAGAGCAGCAATGGAATCCCTGACATTTTAGATGAATGCAGATGGGAGCTTGAGTGGATGCTCAAAATGCAGGATGAAGCAAGTGGTGGGTTCTATCCGAGAGTACAGTCGGACGATGATGAAAAAATCACTCAAAGAATAATAAAAGATCAGAATGGGTGTACTACCGATGACACTGCATGTGCAGCTGCTATTATGGCTCATGCATATGTTTTGTACAAAGACCTTGATGCTGAGTTTGCTTCAAGTTGCCTTGATGCAGCAGAAAAAGCATGGACATTTCTTGAAAATAACCCTGAAAATATAGTTTCACCAACAGGTCCATATAATGTAACAAACGACAAGAGCGACAGGCTTTGGGCTGCTGCATCACTTTTCAGGGCAACAGGTTCGGAAACTTATAACACTTACTTTAAAAGCAATAAAACACAATTTGCTTCCAAAGAATATGCTCACACCTGGGGTGATATGTGGCTTACCGCATACCTGACCTATCTTAAGGCTGAAAAGAAAGACGCACAGGTTGTAAGCTGGATTGACTCTGAATTCAGCAAATGGCTGGACAATATAATAACAAGATACGAGAAAAACCCCTGGAAAAATGTTGTTATTCCCGGTGACTATTACTGGGGTATCAACATGCAGATAATGAATGTTCCCATGGATGCCTTCATAGGTGCCAAGTTACTGGATAAGTATAATGATAAGGTTGAGCAACTCGGATTTGATTCCCTGAACTGGCTCCTTGGTATGAATCCACTTCGTTTCAGCTTTGTTTCAGGTTATGGTGAGGACTCTGCAGAATCAGTGTTCAGCAACATATACAATTTTGACGGTAAACCGGGGATACCAAACGGTTACATGCCCGGAGGCCCTAATGCATATGAAGGAGCCGGAATTTCCAGATTTGCAGCAAAATGTTATACCAGAAGCAGCGGAGATTGGGTTGCAAACGAGCATACTGTTTACTGGAATTCAGCTCTGGTATTCATGGCAGCATATGCCAACAGGAATGAATCAAGTCAACCAACTGTATTGTATGGTGATCTCAATTACAGCGGCAAGGTGGATTCGACTGACTACGCAATGATGCTCAGATACATACTTTATCTTGATCACGATATTAATACCGAGGCAGCAGACTTAAACCTCGATGGTTCAATTAATTCCATAGACTATCAGATTCTTAGAAGATATCTGCTTGGGATACTGGAAAAATTGCCTTATGAACCTCAAAAATAAGCACTTGATCTTTTAGTTTTAAAAGACGGTTTCTCTAAAAAGAGAAACCGTCTTTTTTTTAGGGCCATTTCGTGCATCTTCAATTAGGGTTGTTTTAACGCTTTCAGCATACGATATTTTGTATTTATCTCCTTTTGGAACACCCTCTTGCTGTTTTC
>JAAZCB010001163.1 GCA_012513545.1 Clostridiaceae bacterium | reverse complement strand
TATTTATAGGTCGTAGTACTATATACCTCATCAGTAACACTTTTAACTTCCCCGTTCCTGTAATAATCATATCTTACTGTACCTCCACCAGGAGCTGTCTCTGAAAGTAAAAGGCCATTGACATCATATTTAAATACTGTGATGTTTCCAAGAGCATCTTTTGTTGATACTGCACGTCCTCCGGCATCAAAGACTGTTTCAGAAGCAAATCCTTCATGGTCAATAACCTTAATCTGCCTGTCTTCTCCATCATACTCAAAATATGTCTTGTTTCCTTCCGGATCTGTTACTTCTGTCAGGTTTCCGTTTCCATTATATTTGAAAGTAGTTGTGTCACCCTTGGCATTAGTTTCAGAAAGGAGATGTCCCCGACTATCGTATGTGTATTTCACTGTATTTCCCATCGGATCGGTCTGTGCTGATACACTTCCTGACTTACCATAGGTTACTGTTGTCTTGTTGCCTTCCCTGTCAGTAACAGCAGTTCTTCTTCCAAGGCTGTCATATTCATATATATATTTATTGCCCTTATAGTCTGTAGCAGTCTTCATTAGTCCGTTTTCATACGTATAGCTGGTACTTCCCAATCCTTCAACTTCTTTTGTAAGTACTTTACCATACTCATTATATGTATACGTTGTTTTGATACCGGACTGATCTGTTGATGTTTCAAGAAGATTATTATCCGTATACGTATTGACAATTTTCCTGCCTGCTGAATCTGTTTCCGTAAGGACATTTCCTCTCTTATCATAGGTATAGACATTCTTAGTCCCTTCAGCGTCCGAAACAGTTATCAGGTTTTTGTTTTCATCATAGGTAAAAATGGTTGTATTGCCTTTAGGGTCTGTAATACTTGTACGGTTTCCGGAAGCATCATAAGTATAATATGTTTTGTTGCCTAATTCATCTTCTGCTCTTATAAGCTGACCGGAGCGATTGTGTACAAGCTTGCTGGTCTTTCCCGTCCTGTCCTTGACTATAGTGATGGTGCGCCAAAACTCAGATTCTTCATCATAATTGAAGGTTGTAAGTTCATTACCTTCCACCCCGTCATCCTGCGTCAAGACACGTCCTTTCTGATCGTAAGTGTTTTCAAAGTATTTTGTATTATCACCGTCTGTTCCCGAAAGGACAAGTCCTTTATCGTCATAGGTGAAGCCGGCTGTTTTTCCGTCAGAGTCGATTATACTTATAAGGTTGGCATTCTCATCATACTTGAAGAAAGTTATTCTTCCCGTCCTGTCCTCTACACTTTCAACAAAACCTTTTTTATTATACTTTAATGTAATTGTTTGTTTTGATGCAGGCTCTGTAATTGTAAGTTTGCCTTCCTCAGTCCTCATTAATGTTATGTAATTTCCATTCTCATCTTCCATTTTCACAAGCTGCCCATTAGTGTCAAAGAAATACTTGCTTCCATTGGCGCATGTGAGCTTGTAAGTCCCATCAGCATTTCTATTAAGCAAATAATTCTTCATGCTCAGTGATTTTGAATAAAATTCCGCTTCACCTTTCGGAACATTCCCTGTCAGCGTTATATTCCCATATTTATCGGGCATTCCATAAATTATCCTGCTGCTTCCATCACCTTTATAGAAGGTTGAATAATTATATGGTGACCAGTAAACAGTAATGCTTCCATCCTTGTTTTCAGTAAGCCAGGTCTCATAATTATGGCTCCAGCCTTTGCCTATGGTGCTTTTACCCAACTCCCTGACCGCATTGAAGCTCTGTCCATTATTTGATGATTTTATCTGCTGCGTATCCGCAATAAGTCTTGAATTATAGTCAAGGTCGAGTGAAAGCGCTGTTACACCATTTACACTTAAGGCTTCATAGTTAATCAGATGACCACCAGTGTTAGTATCAACCGGGTCAGCAAATATACTACGGTTATCAATAACTTCCACTTTGAATTTGTTTATGTGGCTTGGTATTGTAGTAATAGTTACAGGAATCTCCGTGTTGCTACCTCCACTTGTTGTAGAGAAGGCTTTTGATAATCTGAAATACGCTTCATCAGGATTATGCTCACCTACAACAACCGGAGTACCAATATAAGTTCCAATTATCGATTCTCCCGGCATCAGGCAGTCTATACCCAAAGAATCACCGGACCTTACTTCAGGCATATCTGCTTGCACACCTCCACTAACGGAGTCGGTATCCACTGTTAAATTAATCCCGCTTGTAATACCGCTTGCATCTTCATTCAGCACTATACATTGCTGGGTATCATCAGAGTAGTAATAGGTTTTAATATTCTTATCCTTCTCATCAGTCTCAGTCTTTTCGGGAATAATTGTTTCTACAGTACCGTCCTTTTTTGTTATTGTTCTTACTCCATCAGTGCCAACCGTCTCAGTTGAGCTATC
>JAAZCB010001162.1 GCA_012513545.1 Clostridiaceae bacterium | reverse complement strand
AGTCGCAAAACTGCTCTAACAGTATTTGAAACGCTGAAACCTTTTTCTTCTCAGACAGTGAATTAGGGCCATGCTTTTCATATTTCCTTATTGCTTCTTTTTCACTAAGCCCGTTATAACCCCTGCTCTCCTTATTTGAATTTGTCACAGCCGATTCCAGCATACTCAAAATCAACCACTCCTTTTCCTGTGCTCTTATTTATTTTTTATAAGTAAATATTTGGACTCGTTATAATCCTAATTTTATTCATCCTTTGGAGTAATTAGACCTTGTAGAGCAGTAAAAATAAAAAAAGCCTCCCTTATCTATAAGAGGCTGTTTTTTAAACAAATATACGATTTTTTACTGATATAGTCTTTCACGATATCAGCTTACCTAAAAATCCTCCAAACCCGTTAAAACATCGGGATTCTAGGTTGCATAGACGAGCAGTTTGCGCAGCAAACGACCAGTCTCGGATTTTCATTATGCTTAGGTAATTTGAGAAACACTACTAGTATAGAGTTTCTCAAATTCCTGTTTAAATAAAAATCCTCCGAACCCGTTAAATCATCGGGATTCTCGGATTTTCATTATGCTTAGGTAATTTGAGAAACACTACTAGTCTATACCAAGAACCATTACAGAGTTCACGTAAGGGTCTGCAGTACCCTGTATCTGGCACTTCTGCTCTTTTAACAACTTTATATAATCAACAATATCACTGGTTATTCTTTCACCCATACATACAACAGGTATACCTGGCGGATAAGCCATAACCATTTCACCTGCGATTTCACCAACAGAGTCATCCAGACTGACCTTCTTTTTCTGACTGTAAAATGCGTCTCTTGGTGAAACAATCATCTTAGGGCTCTGAGGAATAATAACTGCTCTGTCATATTTCCTGATCTCTGTCTTAGAAGCAATATCTTTCAAGGCATTTATCAGGGCAACAAGGTTCTCTTCCCTATCTCCGATGCTTACAACTGCAAGTATGTTATAAATGTCAGACAGCTCTATTTGAATATTATACTCTTTTCGCAGTTTTGCCTCCATCTCATACCCTGTATAACCCAAACCGGATACGTTAATGCCTAATTTTGTCTCGTCAAAATCACAGCATCCCGGTGTTCCGATAAGTTCCTTACCAAAAGCATATAGTCCTTCGATTCTGTTTATTTCATCCCTTGCCATTCTCGCCAGCCTGAGTGCCTCTTCAAGCATACCGCCGCCTTCTGATGCAAGTTGTTTTCTTGCTAAATCCAGAGAACACATTAGAAGATATGATGAACTTGTTGTATGTGTTAAACCAAGTACCTGTTTGAGCTTATCTGGAGATATCATGTTGCCTCTTCGAAGGAGTACTGAGCTTTGTGTCATGGAACCGGCTGTTTTATGAGTGCTTGCAGCGCTGATATCTGCCCCTACTTCCATTGCCGTCAGGGGAAAATCGTCATGAAAGGACATGTGTGCCCCATGTGCCTCATCAACAAGCACTGCCATTTCATGCCTGTGTGCTATCCTTACAAGGGACTTCAAATCGGAAACAGCACCATAATACGTAGGGTTAATCAGAAAAACAGCCTTGGCATGCGGATTCTCCTTTATTGCTTTTTTCAAGCTCTCTTCTGTTATTCCCATAGCTATACCAAGCTTCTCATTCACTTCAGGCTGAAGATATACGGGCATTGCACCGCTTAATATTATTCCTCCGATAGTTGATTTATGAGCGTTCCTTGGAATCAGAATCTTATCTCCCGGTTCAACCGCACTCATTATCATTGCCTGAACACCTGCTGTTGTGCCGTTAACTAAAAAATATGCATTTTCAGCACCAAAGGCTTGAGCCATAAGCATTTCAGATTCATGAATCACGCCAGTAGGATTATTTGCAAAATCCAGGTCGTCCATACCGTTTGCATCCATTTGAAGAGCTTTCTCTCCAATATAATCCCTCAGTTCCCTAAGTCCTTCTCCCTTTTTGTGCCCCGGCACATGAAATTGTATCACGTTGTCATCTACATATTTCTTAACCGCATCAAAAAGCGGTGTACAGAGTTGATCCAATCTTGCCAATTCCAATCCCCCTCTCTTTATTGCCACAATAAATAATAAACAAATGAATTATAGGTGATTGGACAAAAAAAGTCAATTAATTTTTATATACAGAAGGTATTATTCTTCAAATACTTTATGTATGCCTTTAACCGCCTGCAGCTCGTTAAAAACATCCTTCTTCACATTACCGCCTGATATTTTGACTAATAACTTGATTAATACATTTCTATCGTTCTCATCATCTGAAAACTCAATCTTTTTTATTGTTACATTGTATTTGCCGAGAATATTTCCTATCGCACCTATCTGACCCGGTAAATTGTCGGTATTGATACACAAAATACAGAGACGGTTCTTTTTTGCAAAGTGTTTCTCAATTCTTTTAAGAACAATTAAAGTAATATAAATAATTGCAGCTGCAAAAATTGCCCCTTCATAAAACCCGATTCCGGCAGCAATACCGACACAGGATACTGCCCATAGGCTGGCTGCTGTAGTAAGACCTTTTACGCTTGCACCCTCACGTATTATCGTCCCTGCTCCAAGAAAACCTATTCCGCTAATAACCTGAGCTCCAAGACGCGCAGGGTCAATATTTGTATAGGCTTTATACCGTTCGAAAATAAATTGGGAGGTTATCATAACAAGAGCAGCACCAACGCAAACCAGTATATGTGTCCTGAAGCCCGCCGGTCTGCTGACGCTTTCCCTTTCAAACCCGATAATTCCCCCTAGGACACCGGCAATTATGAGTCTTAGCAACACTATCAGGTAAAAACTGTCTGCAAGATTTGAAATAATGTTTTCCATGTTTTCCACTCCGCTGGTTTGATTTTATAGCTTACAGGAACTTAATAAAATATCCAAAAAGAAAACAGCATTACAAATAAAGTATACCATATAATTGGCACACCCTAAAGAATAATTTAAATAAAAAGCTTCGGGACATCGAGTCCCTCGCCTTTTCCCTCTTTCACTTCGTTCGAAAGAGGGAAATTAAAAAAAGAGGCTTATTACAACCCGAAAGCCTCTTTTTACCCATTAAGCAGTTGCTTATCCGTAAACTGTCAAAGTTCCTGTACATCTTTTACATTTTCCTTGAAAATCGTGTTAAACAATCCACTGACCACACCACTGAATTTAAGTTTTGATTCCTGAAAAAATTCAACTATTTTAAACTTTATCTCAACTGGAATATCATCTTCTTCATCTGACGAGGTAATAAGACAATATTCTTCGTCTGTCAGTACTTTTTTAAGATCTTCCTTTACAGAATCAGGCACAGTTCCATGTGTTGCATCAACAAAACACAGGGGAGGAAACATTACACACCACCAGTTCTGGCCTTCACCTTTGCCGATAACCACCCTCAATGCCTGATAATTACCTGCCGGAAGAGTTACATCCCCATACATTTTAGTAGGAAAAGGATAGTTTCCAATCATTACTTCAACATTGTAATCCTTGTCTTGCATACCTATCTCATCCTTTGCAATGCGACGTATGGAATCCAGATTTTCATTTATTATTCTTTTTGTCTCATCAATGTCTTGAACATCTGTGAGCTTTTCTTTCATGTATACAATAACCCGGTCTCTGACATCCCTCTTTAGCTCTTGATCCTCGGGAGAATCGCTATTGGCAATAACATGAAGCCGGACCAGGTTATCAGAAAGTCCGTTGCTTACATCCTCCGAATATGTTATAAATGCCACCCCGCTTATAAGCATAAGTGTCAAAACAACTGCCGATGCTATTCTCATAATTCTAATGCAATACTTTTTTTTGTAAAATACTTTAAACATAAACTGTTCCCCCTAAATCTTTTGTAAACTTCTTCCCATTTTACAGAACCGTTATTTACCTGCAAATCTCCAAGAACGTTCCATACACTAATTTTTTTAACAATATAAACTATAATTGCTTAGTATAATTATTAACAAAATTAATGAGGAATATACTATACATAAAATAATTTAGAACAAAAACAATATTATGGCATATAAAAAAAGAGCATCCTGAAAATGCTCTTTTTTTCATATATATAAATTATTGTATTTAATCGCAACTAACTCTTTTATTTAGTTGCTAATTCTTCTTGTTTTCAAGCGCCGCCCTTATAAAATCCTTAAACAATGGATGAGGCTTATTCGGTCTTGACTTGAATTCGGGATGAAACTGAACTCCAATAAACCATGGATGGGACTTCAGTTCAATAATTTCAACAAGCCTTTCACTAGGAGACAATCCCGAAATAATCAGTCCGCTGGAAGTCAAAGCTTCCCTGAACTCGTTATTAAACTCGTATCTGTGCCTGTGACGTTCATATACAAGCTCATCTTGATATATTTCAAAGATTTTTGAATTTTCGTTAATTTTGCAGGGATAAAGCCCCAGTCTCATGGTTCCGCCTTTTTCATCTACATCCCTTTGTTCAGGCATAAGGTCAATTACAGGATACCTGGTGTTCTCGTCAAATTCTGAACTGTTGGCCCCCTCCATACCTACAACATTTCTTGCAAATTCAACAACTGCCATCTGCATGCCAAGACATATTCCGAAATAAGGCTTCCTGTTTTCGCGGGCATACCTGGCAGCTGCTATCTTTCCCTCTATACCTCTGTCACCGAAACCTCCAGGTACCAAAATTCCATCTACATTCTGCAAGTAATCCCCTATATTATCATCATTTATATTTTCGGAATTTACCCACTTTATTTTTACTTCGGAATCGTTTGCAATTCCTCCATGCTTAAGAGCCTCTACCACACTAAGATATGCATCATGCAGTTCGACATACTTGCCAACAAGACCGATAGTAGCAGTATCCTTCAAGTTCTTTTGCCTGTCAACCATGTCACACCATTCGGTAAGGTTAGGCTCCTTGCATTGAAGCCCCAGCCTTTTGC
Organism: Clostridiaceae bacterium; assembly: GCA_012513545.1. Next base: position 601 of record JAAZCB010001162.1, on the reverse strand, counting down.
AGGCAATTGCAGCTAGTCCTTCCTCCTCAAGCATTAGCGGTACTTCATACAATATCTCTACATCAAGATTCTGTATTACCCAATCTCCTGGAATATTGCAAAACAGCCCTATTTTATCCTTCAAGTCCTTTGTTATGCGCTTTTCAGTACGGCACACTATTACATCCGGTTGAATACCTATGCTTCTTAATTCCTTTACACTATGCTGGGTCGGCTTGGTTTTTAATTCCCCGGATTTGCCAAGGAACGGCACGAGTGTAACGTGTATGTACATTACGTTTTCTCTGCCAACCTCGGTTGCAGTCTGCCTTATAGCCTCTAGAAAAGGAAGGCTCTCTATGTCACCGACAGTTCCACCGATTTCAGTAATTACCACATCTGTATGATCAGACTTCCCAACACGGTAAATTCTATCTTTTATTTCATTTGTAATATGTGGTATAACCTGCACTGTTCCACCAAGGAATTCACCTTTTCTCTCCTTTGTAATAACCGACCAGTATATCTTACCTGTGGTTATATTACTGTTCTTGTTCAGGTTTTCATCTACAAACCTCTCATAATGACCCAGATCTAGGTCTGTCTCGGCCCCATCATCAGT
>JAAZCB010001161.1 GCA_012513545.1 Clostridiaceae bacterium | reverse complement strand
TTTTTACCCATTTAGTTCGCTCATAGTTTGTAGACATGCAATTAACCACAACGGATTGGCGGTATGTTTTTGTTGCCGATTTTGAAGCACTGTCCTGTCAAGTTACACGAAAGTTTATTAGATACAGAAACGCTGAAACCCGCACTGTCTCGGCAATAAAATATACCGCCTGTTACAAGCTGGCCGTTATTGTCTCTCGTTATTCTGTCTTTCATTTTTGCTGCTTCTTTTCTGTCTGCCGTGCGTTGGGGTAGGCAAGCTCTTTTGCAGGTTTTGGTTTTAGCGTTAGCTGGTGCGACCTGCAAATGTGCTTGCCTACGAAGCGTTGGCTATTTCATCATTAATAATTCTCTGTCAACTCCCCGAATATATTCCCACTTGTCAGTATGGTATTTATTAGCTACCTCTGTCAAGTCTGCAATGTTGTAATATGCAAAGATTGTCTTGTCCAGGTTTTTAATGTTTATTTGCTTTGTATTATGCACTACCGCAACCAACTCTAAAATATCTGCGATTTGTTCTGCCGATATGGTTGTTTTACTTACTTGCTCATAGTTGTTCATTGATTTTGCTTCTAAAATTCCAAAATCTGTCAACGTTTTTAGAAATGCTCTTGTTGAACGTTTTACAATTTCTGTGTCCCCGTATGATTCTGTCATTTTTTTTGTCAAAGCAACTGAACTGACTTCCTGTGAAGCGTCAAAAATTTTATAAAACATTTGCGTGAAATATTTCAAAATCTCATAGTCAAGAATAAACATTGCCATGTAAATTGGCTTCATGTATTCAAAATCGTGTTTCTTGGTTAATTCTATAAGCAGATTGTTTTCAATAATGGTTTTGCTTTCCTGAAAACTATAAATGAAAGTCCGAAACAAAACTGTCCTTGTTTTTCTTCTGCCGTCTTTTCCGGTTAGTTCAACAGCTATTTCATTGTATGCATCATAAAACTCTTCCGGTTTTATCCCTACTTTAATGTTTTTTAAAGTTTTATATATCCACTCCGGTTTGAGTGGTCTGTCATATCCCATCATAATCATTTGAAACTATTTATAAACATTTTGATAAACTCTGGTTTGGCTGTTTCATATTCTTCAAAAGTGTAACCAGTCGTGCTTCCTGTAAGATAAGTATTGTAAAGTTGGTTTTCTCTGTCAACAACATTGCTCAAAAGCGTAGGATTAATAACTGTTGAAACTCTATCTCCATTATCATCTTTTAGATGTTGGAATTGATTCATAAAAAAGTCATCATTGGAGCCTGATTCTGGTGCGATGTGAAACAAATCAATATCATAAGTTTCTTTACCTTGAAATGTATCTAATCGACCAACGTACATTCCCAAAATAAACGGCTGCTCTGTACTGCCTGAATAGATGAAATCAACAGAATGAATTTTTGCTTGCAAATCATTTACATAACCCTGTGGGAGAAGAGAAAGAACTTTGGCTAATTCAGTGGGATTTGCTCTTTTAGAAAATGAATAAGCAGCCATCGGGTCAAAATTACTTAATCTTGACCTCAAATCATTTATCTTAAAAGCATTAGGAAATATTCTTTTTTTGCTCATACTTTTGTTAATTTGATATACGGTACAACCATTTCTTCAACAGTTATTCCACCGTGGTTTACTTCAATTTGGTTTTTGTTGGCGAACATGGCTCTGCCTTCCGGTACAACCAAAATTTTACCTTCAACAAACGGAATCTTTACTTTCCTTTCGTTAATTAAATCCTTAGTTTCTTTGTTGGCAATTACTCCTCGTTTTGCAAAATCATCAGAAAGATATTTTTCGAATCGTTTTCCATTGCCTTTTGCAACCATTGAACCGTGGTCTGAGCAAATGTAAATTTGAAAATCATTTTCTAACAATGCTTTAAAATCTTTGATTACCGTTGATTTTTCAAGGTATGCCTGCAATGATTTAAAATACAATCCCTTGCTTTCAGTATTTGGTGGAAACTGAGCTGAATGGCTTAAATCATCAAAGAAATTGTACAAAATACTGATATAATCATAGCCGAGTAATGTATCTGAATTAATTTCATCACCTTCAACAAAGTACTTCGTTTGTTTATTTTTGAAATAATCGGCAAATACCTTCTCTTCTGTTTTCCTGCCGGGATATTTCAAATTATATACATCCGTATTCCCCTGATAAATTGCTGAACGTGAAATCGAAGTTAACGAGGGCAGGAGTGTGAAAACAGCAGTTTCTTCAAATTTGAAATCAAAGTATGTTAAAAACTCTTTAAGTAAATACCACTCTGCAAAACCCATACAATCAAAACAAACCAATGCGGCTTTCTTTTCATTATCTGATTTTATGTTGGCAAGTATTTTATCAACGGTTTTGGGTTTTTTATCTGTTGAAGCATAAAATGCTTGTTCCATTCCATTTGAATTGATGAATGCATCTGAGAAAGCATCAATCTCCGGAATTAAACCTAAATATTCAGAATCGTTGGTTTTGTAGGATAGGTAAATCAGTTCTGCCCACAAACGCGATAATTCTAAAACATTGGTTGCATTTGCTTCTTGTTCTGTGAGTTTTTTGATTTGATTTGATAGTTTTGATAACGCATTTTTGGACGCAAACTGTTTCGACTTTTTTAATACTACTTCTAAATCTTTTGCTGATAAAACCTGATGCTGATTTGTGGCAAAAACATAATCCAGAATTTCAATTATCTGCTGTGGTTCAGCTTTTTTTAATGCCTGATGAATCGTTCCATTTAGTGGTAAATCGGAATGTGAGAAAACAAAATGCTCCACCTTATTCAGAATAAAAGCAGGAATTTCTTGTTTGGTTGTAATAATTAAAACCTGTTTCTCGTAGTCCACCAAAGGGCGAATTTCAGAAATCTTATCGGTTACTTTTACTTCAACGTTTTTACTGGAAAGCCATAATAAGTAATTAGCAGAATGCAAAACTCCGGTTTGGTCTGTAACCAAACGTGGTAAATTGTTCTGATAATTCAGTTTTATATCTATGAAATCCTGCCAGTGCATAGTTTATTTTATTCCTTCTACCATAATTTCGGCAGCTTCAACAAAGTCGTTCAGTTCTCCGTTGTTTTCGAGAATTGAATTATCTAACTTTTTGGCAATGCTCAAAATATCGGCAAAGCGTTTTTCCTTATAACACAATTCAAAACCGTACGCCAAAGCTTCTTTGCGAACCAGTTTAATCTTACCTTTTTGCGTATGAGCTTCAACCAATAAAGTTTCAAACTCACGTTTTAATGTTCTGTTTCTCTTTTCAATTAATGAAATGTGAGTTTCTTTTGAGGTTGGGGTAGAATAAACCTCACCATCAAAAGAAAAATTCTCTTCAAGTAATATTTTTAAATCGGGAACAATATCGCCTCTGATGTTTGATAATTTTGTGTAAGCAGTTGAAATATCAGAAAAACTTTTAGGCTCATTCAGGAAGTTCTGTAACCAAAGAATTGCTGACTTTTCATCAATTATGAATAATAGCATGTTACCATCATTCCTTGAATCACCTTCCAACTTCATTTGCTTTTTAAAATATTCATATGATTCAACCTGATGCATGGTAAACCAGAAACCATCTTGAGTAATGAAATTCTCAAATAACATTTCATAAAAAGACTTAGCATCAAGATTAATTTGATAACCTTTTTGAAGATAATAGGCAACCATCTTTGAGAAGAGCATTTTTTCAGTTCTTTCTATCATTGGTTGTGGTGGAAGATTTTCTAAAAACGATTGAATAAATTCCAATTCAACATTTGCCCCTGCTTGCTGGATAAATTTATGAGTGAAATTTGCATTAGGTTTATAAGCACTTATCATTAAATCATTTGCTACCGAGTTTGGCGAAACATTAATGATAAAACTACCACCTTTATTTTTTAAAATGGAAGTGTGAGCAATTACAAAACCTGCTTTAGTTAATGATTCTTGTAAGCCGTTCCAAATAATAGAACTTGAATTATGATATTCAATTGTTATCCATCTATTTGGTTTAAGTATTCTAAACAAATTGGAAAAGGATTTTCTCATCAGTTCATTATAATCACTTAAGCCTTTATTTTGAACTGAATTCATAATGGCTTCATCCTTCTGATTTGTTATAATTCCATTCCATGATTCGTACAAAAAGTTTAATTCCGAATACATTAAATTTTCACCAAACGGTGGGTCAACAAATATATAATCTATTGAATTGGAAGGGATATTTGAGAAATCCGTTGAAGATTGCGTAGAGATTCTGATATTATTCTTATCAAAACGGTGCAAATTGATTTCGTTTACTTTCTTAACTCTGTTTTTAAATTGCTCGAAAACTGGCACCTCCACATTTAAAGACGGTATATACCAATTGCCACTTATTGTAGCTATGTAACCACCACCACCATTAAAGTAATAGCCAACACCTAATATCGCTTTACGACTTGCACGAAGTAGTAAACTATTAAAAGTTATTTTTAGCTTATCCCTAATTTCAATTTTATCTACAGAATTTATTTTTGAAAATAATGCAGAAAGTGCATACAAATTTCTTCGTGTAAAAAAATGATGAACATTCTTATAACCCTGTGCTCTAATTGGTTGGTTTAAATTATGCCCTTCTGGAATTATATTAGTTGGATGCCAAAATGGAATATTTGTGCTATCAATTTTCTTAATTAATTCAAGGTCTGATTGGTCTGGTAGTTTTTTAAATCTCTTTTTTTTATATGTATATACTATTTCAACTGGACTCACTTTTGATTGTAAAAAATTCGTGTTTAATGAATTATCAACGACTTCTTCAAAAACTTTTTCACAATCTGACTTTTTAATACTGGCATTACAGCTTTTGCAATTAAATGGGTCATCCATTTTCTTTTCTTTTCTATTAAGCGCATAATCCCATAAAACAAATTCTGTATTACAAATTGGACAACGATAGTTTTCCGAAAAAATTATGCTGTTGATAACAGCCTTATCTCCATTGCTGTGATGTGTTTCATACAACCAACCAAGCTC
>JAAZCB010001160.1 GCA_012513545.1 Clostridiaceae bacterium | reverse complement strand
GTATGCAGGAAGATTTGGCAGGTTTATTGCATATCTCTTGGATTCAGTAATTGTAACAGGACTTTTTTATTTAACCATTATTATTTTAGAGTATTTTTTTGATATTCCAGTAGAAAACTCTTATTTTTATATCTTAATGGTGAATTTGGTTAATCCGTTCGAAGCAACTCGAGATCAGGGAATGCTGTATCTCCTTTATAATTATGGAATAACTGGGGCAATATGGCTTGTTTATGAAGTTGTATTTGTTCTGTCGAGTCTTGGAGCCACACCTGGCAAGCGGGCCTTAAGAATGGAAGTAGTCTGTTATAAGAATCCAGGATTTATAAAAGTTTTTATAAGGTCAATAATAAAAATTTTCATGATTTTTACGGTTGCAGGGGTTCTGATCGAATTCCTGGTCATGGCATTTAGCAGAAAAAAACAGACTCTTCATGATTTAATTACCGCTACCTATGTTATAAAGAAGAAAGAATTAATTCAGAGAGTTTTAAGTGATGAAGAGATGTTGTTTGAAGAAATGAAAAAAGGCAACATTAGAACATATAGCGAGCAGATAGGTTACTTAAAGTCCTTGAAAAGAGAAACAACTTATTCAAAAAAAGATGGGAGCACAGGGGTGTGGTGGATGTTGATATTTGTTATGCTTTTGGTTCCGCCGTCTTATGCAGCAAAAAATTATGATGTAATATTGGATAACATTTCAAATTTCAGTGAATTCCAAGATATAAATATTTATGAGTATTTGTATTGATAATTCTATTACTTATTTTTTGCCTGTTGATATCTTAAACTTCCAGTAAGCTGAGTTTGACCACTTTGTACCGCTCTTTATCAGTTTAAAGTCTTTGTTATCATATTTCGAAAAGTACAATTTATTTGATTGCTTGTTTAAATCCCAATAAAAGACCTTTAGTTCATTGTTGAAGTTTTCTACCATTTCTTCATTACCTATGCCTGCTTCAAATACGTAAGTCGGGTTTGAATCTCCCCATATTTCTACAGACATGGTTTTCTCTTTACCGATATAATTTTCAAAATTATCGGTGGACAATGTGGTTCCGGATTTTGGAGTTTTGTAAACATTGCCGGAGTCCATAAATCTGATATTATTTCCAAATGATTTGTTTGAAGGGAACATACACACATATGAGGTTCCCATATAAATATCGGAGGTAAAGTCAAAATCCGTATATAGAGTGATTTCTGAAGGCGATATCATATAAGTTCTCTTAACGTCTGCATATTTATCCGATTGATTGTTGTTTATGGTAAGCGAAGTTTTCTCAATAATTAAAAGGCGTGAAACCTTTATCTTTTCTCTGGTTTTTAGGTTTAACTCACGATTGCTGTCACTATCTAGCAGTACAAAACTTGTTAGCATTTCGTTTCCATGACTTCCACCCGAAAACTCATAAGACGAATTAATCTTATCTGTAACACGAAATACATACTCCCAATCAGAGCTTCCACCAGCAAGCAGGTAGGCTTTTTTTGAGGGTATTAAGTTGTCCTTTGATATATGCCAACCTTGAATATTCCATGTCCCCCAATCTTTTTTCACGAATCTGGTCACAAGCAATTTGCCTCCTGGAATTGAAGAATATATGCCAAGTGTTTCAGCATTCTCCATAACAACGGTCAAACCTTCGTTTCCACTCGTGTTTAATGGAGTTGGAGTTATTAAAGGGGTGCTGGTTGGCTGATATATTGAGGCAGAATTCAATCTGCCTGGAATTTGAAGAAATGTATCTGTCTTGTTAGTCTTACTTCCGGAAGACAAATATGGCGAAGGGGAAGTAGTGACTCTTAGGTTATCGGTGTCTTCTATTGAATAGCTCATGTAATTATTGTATTTCTTATATGAACTAATAACTATTACAAATACTAGTGTTGATAAAACTAAAAAAAACATAAAAGTGAATGCTTTTTTCAAATTAAGCCTCCTTAAGAATGCCTTGGATATTTATTTCTTATTATGGATCATTAAAAATATTTATTTAATATACCTAAGCTTAATAGAATATATTAACGCAAGTACTGGTATATTTTGTGCTTTGCAAAATAATCGCGATTCATTCCAGGATATTCTCCATGACGTTTATGGTAATTGTTTTGCTTCTGGTTGTGCCGAATTTATTACTAAGTTCCCAACTGTATGTATATGTACCCGGAGCATCCGACTGTATTTCCAATATCTTGGCCTGAGCCCATGGGGTCCTGTCAACTAAATCAAAAGTTATATATTCTTTGTCATTTTGATATAGAACCAGCCTTGTTCCGTTATTGCCTGATTTCATAAACATATGGATTTCATAGGTATCGCCGACTTTAACTTTATTAGATGGCGCACTTATTCTTACTTCATCGGGAATAGCTGAAGCGTAGGTTATAGCTGGCTTTGGCGTAGGGGAGTCAATTGGAGTCATAACGGGTTGTGTACTTCTTATGTTGACAGGTGTATTTTCAGGAGCTTGTGGAACAGAAGCAGGTATTTGTGCGTCAGGATTCTCCTGTACATTAGTGGGAGGCACTGTTGGCTCAATTAACAAAGCTTGCCCCGTTTCCTCAATTGTTATCTCTTCAGCAGGTTTATATACTTTGTTGTCTACAGCCCAATAATTTCCCGATATGTCTTTTACAGCCTGTATTATTAACAGGGAGGCAGCTAACACAATAAGTACGGATGCTGCAAGGGCAGGATAATAAAAATTGAATCTCCTGTTCTGCATTAAGCGGTAATTTCCGAACTGAATTTGTTCACCAGTTTTTTTACTGTTATTATGTTTTATAATTAAAAATTTACCACGTATGGTGAAAATAACAGCCTTCCCATTGGACTTTTCGAGTATAACACCCATATTTTCACTAAAAGCCGGATCTGTTTCGATATTCTTAAGGTAGCTCTTTAAAATATTCAGGTCACTTCTTAAAATAAGTACCAATGCTATTATATAGCTTTTATGTTTACTTAGAATTTTCTTGTTTGATTTTAAAGCATCATCCAGCATATTTGCAGGTATTTTTTTCTTTTTGGACAGCTCTTCAAACAGAGTATCATTTCGGGATATTTTACATGCAATTCTTAAGGACAGATATATAATCTGTTTGTTTGCAGGAGTGTAATTTGAAACATCGGAAAGCTTAATTCCAAACTCCCACAACCGCTTCTTAAACAGGTTGATTTCTTCTTTGGACTCATAGGTGTAATACAAATAATTTTTTTCCATATTAGTATTGCCCGAAGATGGTTTCAGACTGTCGTCCCTTAAATAACTGATTACCCAATCCTTAATTACTTCTTCGGAATAAACGAGGAATAGCTTTTTACTGTTCAAGTCATAATTGTCGATTGAATAATTAAATGCAGATAAGGCAATTTCAAACTCAGGGCTGTTTTTT